>JAFLTM010000053.1 GCA_022509225.1 Muribaculaceae bacterium | reverse complement strand
TTCCTCCACTATTATATCCACGATATCGTCGTCTTCATCGAAATTTGGTTCATCTTCGGGTGTTGGTTCGGGCTCCGGGGTCGGTTCTGGTACTGGCTCGGGTTCAGGCTCGGGCTCAGGCTCAGGCTCGGGTTCTACTTCCGGTTCCGGTTCCGGTTCCGACTGCGGATCAAACTCGTGTTGGGGCTCATATTCAGCATCTGAATATGAGTGTGACGATTGACTTGAGGAACTGGAGGCAGATGAAGGAGCTGAAGAATTTTGATCAGAGTCCTCTGCTTCCGATTGCTGTGCAGTTGAGTCTACTGCATCAGATTCATGCTGTTCTTCTGCTTCACCGGTTTGTGAGGCGTCTTCCTTATCCAGTTGATCATAGAGAAGGTTAGCTGCTTCCACGGTAAGTGCACCTGATGCCACAGCAGCGGCGATTCCGGCACGTGTCCATTTCTTTCCGTTACCGTTACCAGGTTGGTTTTGGAGTGGAGTTGTGTTCATAATTCAAAGTTTAATTTTTTTAAGGAAGCTATACGCCTTAAATTCGGCACTTAGCTCTTGCTAATAATTTATGACACAAAAATAATTTCCTGAATTTTTTCTGTCAAACATTTTGAAAATTTTAGTTTGAAACCCCGGGGTTTAAATGACGAAACCCTTAGTTCCAGTCTATGACAACTGCATCGGCAACTGCTTTTTGTCCGATAAGTTGAGGGTGTTGCGACACATCCATCTTAGCCGTTGTGTGTTGCACATCGTTATAGACATAGTTAAAGAGTTCTTTGACAGTGATCTTTTTGTCTTTGTTGGCATCAGCTTTTCCACGAAGACCTTTCAAAACAGCCTGGGTAAAGAAACCATGGCCTACCCAAGGATTTTCCATTGAATATTCATCGGCACGGCTTGCGAGCATATAGATGATATTTCCTGTTGTCGGAGCTTTGTAGTTTTTGCTATTGTCACGGATATTGCTTGCGCTCCCGGCATGGCATGCATCAATGAAACAAATCTTTGCATCAGCCGACGACGGTGCCAATATATCGTTTATTTCCTGATAAGTCAATGCGTTATCATAGACAGCAATTCCACCGGGATAACCATGTCCGCTGTAGAAGAAAACTATTTTGTCTCCTTTTTGGGCACGATTGCTTATAGCACGTAGTTTCTCCTTGATGTTTTCCTTGTTTGCATACTTGCTGGTAAGAATTGTTATGTCTTTTGTCTCGTTTTCCATAACTGCCTTAAACTGCTTGGCATCCTTTGTGGTCTGTGCAAGATTCAAATCGCTGTTTTCATAATTGGAAACACCTACACAAAGAACGAAAGTTCTTGCATTTAGACCGAAAACCAAAACGGCGGTCAGAAACAAAATTGAAAAAAATCGCTTCATAATATCTTTAATTTAAATTTATTTATCTTTTGTCATTACCAACATAAGAATTACGAATCAGTTCCTTGTAGCTTTTGAGAAGATTTTTGGGCACCGTCAGTCGATAGGCATGAGTTCCCCTGTCAGAAAGAGTCAAGGTTTGTTTCAAGATGTTGATTTGGCTCAGGTAGTGGTTGTTGACGATAACACTTCTTCCGAGACGCACGAAGGTGTTAGGGGCATTCTTTTTAGAAACCGCATCCTTTATAATATTTTCGAATTGTGAAAGACCTATGGAAACCAAAAGTTTATTACCATCAATATAAAGTACATTGCTATAGTTTCCACTAGCATTGATGCATGCAACCAAATCCAGGTCAATTAGATTCAGTTCATCTCTGGTATTGATACAAATTATATTCATTTCCCTCGTGGTATTTAGTTATCTTTCATCATTTTGGTCACCAACAATGCGTCGTAGTCCCCATATTTGGCTTCTTCAAGAAGTTGGTTTGCCTTGGGGATATCCTCCGGTACTCCACGGCCGAAACGATAGCATTTTGAAAGAAGGAATAGGGCGGGCCAATAATTTTGACTTGCAGATTGTTGCAGATATTTGGCAGCCTGATTATAATCCTGTTTTGTCAAGACTCCGTAATAAAACGAATGGCCAATACTGAACAAAGCTTCCCGGGAGGGATCTTTGACTAAAGCCTTCCAATATTTTTGAGCTACCTCCGTATTTTCTTCTGTTCCAAGACCAAGGGCATAAGATTGAGCCAACAGATAATTGGCGTCGCCCCAATTGGTTTCGCTTTTCAAAAGATATTTTATAGCCTTTTGATAGTTTTGCTCTACTCCTAACCCGTAGAAGAACATTTTGCCTAAAAGGAGATTTGCTTCCGGATCATAGTCGGCAGCCTCCTCCAAATACGGATAGGCTTTTTCATAATCCCGATCAAATGATTCTCCTCCGTTAAAATACATCCATCCAATTACAGGGATTGCTTCCTTATATCCCGCTTTCGCTGCTTTTTCAATCCAGTTATATCCCTCTTTTTTTTCAGCTAATGAACTGTCGCCAAATCTAAGCATGTCGCCATAAAGAAACATTCCTTCAGGGTCGTTCATTTCAGCAGCCTGTTTATAAAGCTTTAGTGCCTCCTTCTCTCTATGTTGTTCTTCATAAATTTTACCCTGTTTGATCAATTCAGCGGCGCTTTTGATCTGAGGTTGAGCATAAATATCTTGGGGATATACCATCAGGCATATCAATAAACAAAATATGGAATATAAATAGGTACTCCTTTTTATAGTTTCATCAATTGATTTATTCATCATTTCTAAGCCATTCTATAATGATAGTATTCATATCGCCTTCAAAACTGCCACACTCAGCAGCCAAAAGACTTAATTGATCAGCTTTTTCTATATTGACCGGAGCTCCTCCTCTTCCGAATCTGTAGCAACTCGACAACAGCTTGTAAATATCACCATTCATAGGACTTTTAGTTTCTTCTTCCTGTTTATTGTAATATTTAAGTGCATAGTCGAAAGCCTTTCCATAGTCTTTAATCCCGGATTCATCTGAAGAATATATCATAGCCAGAATATAATTGCCTTTCAAATAATCACTATATCCAATTACTTGAACAGGATTATTAATCTCGGTTTCTAAATTTTTCAAATAACGATAAGCAATCTGTTGATCTATCGGCGTTTTTTCGGTTCCATAATAATATTTGGAAACCATTAATAGGTTAGCATTAAAATTTCCTTTTTCAGCAGCTCTTTTTAAATATTCATTTTCCTTTTCCTTATCACCGATTTCACCAAAATATTTACTTCTAAAATAACTATGATCGGCATCAGGTTCTGTATCTAACGAATAAAATAATTCCAGACTTTTAAGATTTCTCAAATAATCAGGCAGGTAGCCTTTTTCTCGATAATCTAACTGGACATCTGTTCTATTAATAAAATTTTCTATGATATTTAACAGATTCATCTTTTCATCATAATCAGCATCGGTAACTGACCATGACTTAAGGTTTATTTTATCTGTTTTTTCAGGATATTCAAATACCCATCTATAATAAAAATGTTGTCGCGGAATTAAATTCAAACTTGAATAATCTTTAAGACGAATAAATGTCTCGATTGCAAACACTAAATCTAAGGCTTGAGGTTTATTTGTGTAATTGGGATCAATTTTAGAGAATGCATGCTTCTCCATGAATAATTGCCACTCTTTTTTATCTTTTTTCAGCCATTCTTTATAATATTTGGATGCTTTCTCATAATTTCCGGACAAAAAATTCGTATAGGCAAGATTATCAATTTCTTGCCAATAATCATTCTTATCCTTCTGCAACTTATCCTGTGGTAGTGCCTCCCCAAAAATGTTGAAAGGGACCATAAACAGAGATAAAACAAAATATGATATAATAAGAATTCTATTCATCATTCCAAAACAAATTGTCATATTTTACAGGGATAAATCTAACTATTTACATTCCTAAGTTTAACCAAGTCTGAATCTTTTGAGCGTCTTCATCGCCATATTCTGCTGCCTTCTGCATCAATTCGTTCGCCTTCTCGATGTTGGTGGGTACTCCTCTTCCAAAACGATAACACGCCGAGAATTTGCGATAGACATCAGCCAGTATATAAGGAGGTATCTTATCTTTATTTTCGATTAGCTTATTAAAATAGAGAATGGCCTCGGGATAATTAGTTGTGACATTTTCTCCTGAATAAAGATGCATCGCAAGACGATAAATAGTCTGTAGATGATTCTTCTCTGCTGCTTTTTTCCACCAATCCAATGACTTGTCGACATCTTTTGTCACTCCTAGGCCATTCATATAAGCGGTGCCCATATTATACATCGCGGTAAGGTGTCCGGCATTTGCAGCCTTTTCATACCATTTGACAGCCTCCGTCTCATCTTTCTCCACTCCCAAACCATTTCCATATAATACGCCTATATTATTCATGGCAGAAGCATAGCCTTTTTCTGCTGCCTTTTGATAAAGTTTCATGGCCTCGGAATAATCCTTTTCCACACCTTTCCCATCCTGATAAAACACACCTAAATTATATATCGCGGAAACATTATTATTATCAGCAGCACGTTTATACCATTTGAATGCTTCCGAATAGTCTTGTCTAACACCTTTACCTCTTTCATAAAAACTTCCCAGATAGAACATGGCTGATATCCGGCCCTTTTCCGCCCAGTATTTATACCATTTGAATCCCTCGGTGTCATTTTTCAGCTTCGACACTCCATCTTCGTAGGGATATTTCATATTTATCATGGCATTGGCATATCCGTTTTCCGCCGCCTTTTTCATCCAATATAAGGCTAAGTCCATGTTTTTGGTTACTCCAAGTCCGTCCCGGTAGAAAATAAAAGTGTTCCACATAGCTGTTGGAAAACCATTTTCAGCAGCTTTTTTAAACCATTCAAAAGCTTTTTCATAGTCTTTGGTGACACCAATCCCTCTTTCATAGAGAACACCAAGATTAAACATTGCCTCGTTATTACCTTGGTCTGAAGCTTTCTCATACCATTTCAAGGCCTCTGTATAATTTTGAGACACACCCTGTCCGAACTCATATGCCCATCCCAACCTTAGTTGGGCTTCTGAGGAACCCGCTTCAGCTTGTTTAAGCAATTCCGAAGTATATTGACCAAAGGAATGGGAAAAACCGCAAATTATAAAGGTAAATATTATTAAAATTCTCATCTTCATATCATATTTCTCCTAAGGCTTTAATAATTCTCTCTCTTTCTCCCGGCTTGTCGTCGTAATATCCTAAAGTGTTAAGAATAGACGCAACCTTTCGGGCTTTTTCCAATCCTGTCTTGGATTGACCGGCCTTCAGTGCCATTTGGCTTGCTTCATTATAATTATTTTCCTTCAGGTATAGTTCTGCCAATGGAGCATATGCCTTGGAATAACCTTTGTTAGCCAGGTACTTGAAATCATTGAGAGAATTTGCCTGAGCGTAAAGGTCATCTAAACTTGGTTCCTTCGGGACATCAGACGTTGCATGGCCTTGCTGTGGTTGCTGGGGGTGTAGTTGCTGAGATTGCTGTGGCTCCTGTTGGTGCGTCTGTTGTTGCGTTAGAAACGTTTCTTGAGACTGGAGCTCATTTTTTTCTTCCTTCTGCTCTAATGAAGAAGATTCCGCAGATTGATTATCTAATACAGGTTCTTCAATCGGAACTACAACTTCCATATCAATCGAATCAACTTCCGCTATGTCCATTGCCTGTTTAGAGGTGTTTTCTCCAATAAAGAAACACATTATGATTATTCCTGCGAGGATAGCAACCCCAAGGACTGAAAACAAAACATTTTTTTTGTTTCTTATCCGCCAAATTGAATCCGATCTCTTTGATATCACCTCAGTTCCATTACCTTGCTGAGTTATCTGAATGGAAAAAGAAACAGGACGATCGGTTCCTTTTAAAATAACCTCACACTGACGGGTGGAAGATCCTTTCCTTGTGTTACCTGAAACTGAAATATTCAAATTGTCACCGGCTCGTTTAACTTTACACCAGGGTTGAGTGGAAAAAGCCTCCCACGAAATATTTGAAACGACAGAGACAATATCTTTTCCTTTATTCCTGTCAAATTTCAAATGAGTGGGTTTCGATTTCAACTCAGGCACAAACTCAATGCCACTTAATTCATCCAAGAAACTTTCGACGTTCGGAGTACGTTCCAATGCTCCGGGCTTCATGGCATGAAGAATAGCTTTACTTACTTTCTCAGAGGCATTCCCATCAAGTTCTTTCTTAAGTTCCTGTTGATTACCCGACACCTTGAATGCATCCGGAGGATTCTTACCTGTCAAAAGGTAAAACAATACTCCACCCAATGCATAAATATCAAATTTTGGAGAAAATTCCGATATACCTGCATATTGTTCCTGGGGAGCATACCCAACTGAAGCCCCTTTTGCATTCAGACTACTTGTTGGTCTGCCTTTGCCATTGAAATGCTTTGAAATCCCGAAATCTATCAAAACCGGATAAGTTTCTCCTTTTTCGTTAGTTTTCAAGACTATATTATCGGGCTTAATGTCAAGATGAAGCACATTTTCAGCGTGTATATACTTCAAGGCTTGTGCAATATCCCTCACTATAGAAACAGCCTCTTCCTCTGAACATTTTTCCGGATTTCCTCCGTCAAGAAATTCCATCACATAATACGCTGTACCGTTAGTCTCAAAAGTTTCATTGACACTAACAATGCTCCGTGACTTAAGGCAGATCTTCTTCAGACGATTAGCTTCCGTTAAGAAATCGGCTCTGGAACTAACGACATCATCCTTGGCAGCCGGGACCATATTCACAGAGGCTCCATCATCTCCTCGAAAACAAGATGCAGAGATAAAATGCTCCTTGATGGCAAACTTAGCCGTCACCGAGATATTACCGATGGAAATGTCAGAAGTAGCCAGGTAGGTGATACCAAAAGAACCTGCACCAAGAACCTTGACTATTTCATAGGTCCTTTCATTACTTTTCAGCTTAAAACCAGGGGGTAAAGTATATCCAACAGAACCTTTTGCCATAATTTAACGGAGGGAACTGAAATTAACGGTGATATATGAATGAAACCGGGTTTCACCATTTATTTCACATATATAATCCACGGTGAGGTTCCCGTTGGCCATAAAAAGATAATCTATCTTATATTTCGTAACCTCATTGTCAGTTTTATATATTATTTCAGAGGGGTAACGTTTGAACGGAGCAAAAGGGTGCCCGACATACCAATATTCCAGATAATCATTTGGAACGATATAATAAATTATAAGCATCAGCCAATCCCATGAACCGTATTGCGAAACTGAATAAGGTTTATCGGAATACTTAAATTCATAAATATCCCCATCCCAATCAATTTCAGAAATTGAATTGTCGAACCATTTTAGAGATATTAGTCTTGCATTATCTTCCCGGACTCCTTCTTTGGTAACATAAAGAATACTCTCTTCGGTGTTGTTACCAAGATGAGACATATTGACAACTTTAAAATCTCCTGATTTTGGATTTATCGTAATTTTATCCGTAAAGAATCTGTCAAATTGGTCTTTTTGAAAATTTATTCCTCCGGTTTCGCAAACAATTGTATTAGGAGCCGGATATGTTATTTTATGACCTGAACCAAATTGCGGTGTGTTCGTTTTTTGAAATATAAGTTCTGACAGCTTCCCCTGTGAGTTATATTTCATAGTATAAACAGTCTTGGATGCGGGAATCTCAATACTTGTGACAACTTTTTCCTCTGCCGCAAGGTTGAAGACACCGCTGAAAACAAAGCCACATCCCGTTAGCAATTGTAATATCTTTCTGAATTTTATCATTAACTTAATTCTAGATTATGAATTGAATACCAATCTGTTAATTAATAATTTTTATTCTTGATGGAATTATAATATTTTTGGATTTCATCATCGAAAACCTTAATATCCACTTAATGTATGGTAGAAGAGTGAGATGGAGAAGTTCCTGTAAAATTTTCAAGCATTTCCTGGGCTTCCGGCACACCGGCATTTGCTGCCTTTTGGTACCATTCTTTTGCCAGCGTTTTATTGACTGGAGTGCCTATACCATAATAGTAGCAATTCCCTAAATCATACATTGCAACTTCAGGAGTACCTATTATGGCCACCTTTTTGATTTTGTTGAAACCGGCCACTTCGTCTTTAGCAATTCCTGTTCCGTGAGCAAGACACAATCCCAGCACTAAAGTTCCATACAGATTATTTTCCTTGTCTGCAATGAACGCATACTTTACTGCCTTTTCATAATCATTAAGCCCCAAATAAAACATGGCTGCCAGCCCTAATGTAGGAGCATATGTCGGGAAATCGTTAATTGTTCTTTCAATCCATTTCAAAGCTTCCTTCTCATTGCCCTTATCTAATTCGGCATAGGCTATTATCAGACCTACATTGGCATATAGTTCTTCATTATCAAACTCCGCATCGTCAGCCTGATAAGCATAAATCAGATAAGGTTGAGCAACTTTTCTGCCTTCCGGGGTTTCCATCCCTTTTTCATATAGTTTACAAAAACCGGCTATTGCCGCTGCATACGAGTTTCCGAGTTCATAACCCTTTTGAGCCCATTTTTTTGCCTCATCATAATTCGTATCTGTTCCCAGACCATAAAAATAGAGGGCTGCCAAACGGCCACAGCTATATTTATCTCCTTCCAAGGCTCCTTGCTTAAAATACTTGAGGCCATCAGCATAGTTTCCATTTTCAACAGCCTGGAGCCCCTCGATCAAATTCGGGTTGAAGTCTTGTGAATAACCTGTTACACCTGCAAAAATCAATAAAAGGAACAAATATATGAATCTGAATTTCTTCATCTTTTCTTCATTTTAAAAAATTAATTTTCAATTGCATCCAATAATTCCCGACTTATAGCTACATTCACCCCCTTATCTATACTCATTTTCAAATATTTCACAGCCTCTGCGGTTTTTCCTGTCTGCAACGCTTGGCGGGCATAATAATAATAAGACGGCGCGTAATGCTCTATGGTGGCTAGCTTCAAAAGTTCGATCATTCCCTTAGAAGGATCTTGTATTGCTTCCTGTAATCTTTTTTCCGAATTCGAAGATGATTGAGAGGAAGAAACAGAATTTGATGAGGGAGAACCCGTTTGAGACTGTAATTGCTGTTGTTGTGTTTGGGTTGGCTGGGTATAATTGGAGTTGGACTGATAAGATTGAGACGATGTATTAACCGTTGATGCAGAAGGAGATGCAGGTTGCGGTTCAGAAACAGCTTCTGCCAGCGTTGGTTGAACTTCAACAACAACCACAGTGTCTTCTACAGGCAATAGTTCGTTTTCTGTGTTGATTGTCGGTGGTATTTTTGCGAGAATATTATTTGCCCATACCGAGTCGGCAGTTTGCTTTGCCAACAATGCATAAAATTCAGCCTTTTCTATATCTCCATGATTAAAAAGCAATTGAGCATAAGGAGCAAAAGCTCGGGCAGAATCCTTTTCAGCAAAATTTCTAAGTTCATCCTGATCTCGGGATTCAATCGCTTCCGTCAGTTTTGCAGATTCTAATTGAGGATCCGGTTGCATGAGAATGCACAACAGTACAATTCCACCTATCAATGCCAGTGCTGTTCCTCCCACATAGACTTTCTTGCTGTTCTGTTCCAACCATGTGGGTCTTTGTTTCTTTTGAAAAACAATAGTTCCTTTTCCTTGCTGGGATATTTGAATGTTAAAAGAGACGTTGCGTGTCGTTCCTTTTAAAATAACCTCACATTGACGGGTGGAAGATCCATCTGAATTGTTCTTGGAAACTTTGATATTGAGATTGTCTCCAATTTTTTTGACTTTACACCAGCTTTGGGTAGAATAGGCTTCCCAGGGTAAATTGGATTCTACAAGAATTGTTTCTTCACCTTTGTTTTTATCGAATTTTAACTGAGAAATTTCAGTTTTCAATTCCGGCACAAACTCAAAGCCACTCAATTCTTCCGAAAATTGATCTATGGTAGCAGTACGCTCCATTGCACTTGGCTTCATTGCATTAAGTATAGCCTTTTCTATGGTGGGAGAAACTTTCCCGGTCAGTTCTTTTTTCAGTTCCTGTTGGTTGGCTGAAATCTTGAAAGCATCGGGCGGGTTCTTTCCTGTCACAAGATAAAACAAAACCGCACCCAATGCATAGATATCATATTTCGGTGAAAATTCTGAAATTCCGGCATATTGTTCCTGAGGTGCGTATCCTTGAGATGCCCCTTTTGCACTCAGGCTACTTGTTGGTTTGCCTTTGCCGTCAAAATGTTTTGAAATTCCAAAATCTATCAAAACCGGATAAGTCTCACCTTTTTCATTTGTTTTGAGAACTATATTATCGGGTTTTATGTCCAAATGCAATACATTTTCTTCATGTATGTGTCTTACAGCCTCGGCAATTTGCCTTACAATTTCCACGGCATCGGCCTCCGAAGAAAGACCCGGGTTACCACCATCAAGAAATTCCATGACATAATAGGCGGTTCCATTGGCTTCAAAAGTCTCGTTGACACTCACGATACTGCGTGATTTCAAACAAATCTTCTTCAAACGGTTGGCCTCTGTCAGGAAATCAGATCGAGACCCCATAACATCTGATTGTGCGGTAGGAACAGTCAGAACTGTAGATCCGTCATCGGCACGATAGCATGAAGCTGATAGAAAATGCTCTTTTATAGCAAATTTTATGGTTGTAGTTATATTCCCAACAGAAACTTCTCCGGTAGCCAGATATGTGATCCCAAACGATCCCGCACCGAGCACCTTCACTATCTCATAGGTTCTTTCCTTGCTCTTAAGACGGAATCCGGGTTGCAATGAATGATTTGCCGAGATCTTAGACATAACAAATTAGAATGTAGCGGATTTTAAAAGATTTCCAAGATTATCCTGATATTTTTTGTTTTTCAACTCTTCAGCCTTTTTCTTATCATTAGGAAGACCTCCGAGCCCGTTTTCATAACATTCAGCAAGACGGGTTGCTCCCTTTTCTGACAACTGGTGGTTTACGGCTGCTTTTTGATAAAGATTCACTGCAGATATTAAATCTTTATCAGTGCCCCGTCCCTCATAATAAATGTCGGCAAGATAGCATTGGGCTTTTCCATAACCCATATCAGCAGCTTTTCTATAGAAATCGATAGCCGTTGCCATATTTTGATCTACTCCATTGCCACTTTCATATAGTGTGGCAAGGTAATAGGCAGCCTCCGGATTATTATTGGCAAGTTTTTGAAGTTCTGCAGCGGCTTTCTTTGCATTTGGCTTTTCATTACGTTTGCTTGCCAGAACCACTGCTTGCATTATTTTGCCCTCATCTATCTTTGCTTTTTCAACTTTCTTGAACTGGTCAGTGGCATCTTTCATATTTCCATCGATAAGATAGAATTTCATGCCCTTCAGATAATTAAGGAATGGATCTGTTCCGGTTGACTCCATATCCTCAACCATTTTCCGGAAAGCCCTCTGGTAACCCACCGGATAGGCTTCTGCCATCCAGAACAAGGCCTCATCATAGTTGGGATTTACCCCATCTCCGTTTTTCAATGCGTTGCCGTAATTCCACATTCCCTTGTCATTCCCATTAAGGGCAGCTTTACGAAACCATTCGGTCGATTGTGTCATATTTTTTGTCACACCATTACCTGAGGCGTAGAGTTCACCCATAAGATTTTCAGCAGCCGGCATACCCGCTTCCGCTGCTTTCAGGATATAGACAACTCCCTGGTTCTTGTCAGCAGGTACGCCCATATCTCCCAGAAGCATTTTTCCTGCCCAAAATTCACAGGAAACATCGCCTTTTGCAGCTCCCATTTCAAAAAATTTCAGAGCTTTCTGATTGTTTTTTGAATTCAAAAAGCACAATCCGGCTTGTCTCATACCGTCGACGCTTCCTTTATTAGCCGCCATTGAGTAAAATTCAGCTGCCTGGGCATAATCTTTATTGGTTCCTATTCCGTTTTCATAGCAATCACCTGCAAGCATGGCATCAAATGGGTTTTTAGCCGCGTTATCAGCCCGTTGCTTTAAGAGAGAGGTGTTACCCTCTTTAATTGATTTTTCATATAATCTGATGGCATTGACTGTGTCTTTTTCAATTCCTTTGCCTAATTGATAGCAAAGGCCCAGATTGGCAATAGCCCTGACGTTTTGTTTCAGAGATGCTTTTTTCCACCACTCGTATGCTTCCTTATAGTCTTGTTTCACGTGTTTGCCATCGTAATACCAAGTGCCTACTTCATTCATTGCCGAGGCATCTCCTGATTTCGCCTTATCCATAATGGCATTAAGACTGTCTTTGATTTCCTGGGTTCGTTCAGCCCTTGCTATACTGTCTGCCTGTGCTTTTGATATCTTGGAGGTCTTAGCGTAACCGAAGAAAGGAACCAAACAGGCAAATAGACATAATATCAGTTTCGTTCTCATTATATTTCAGGTTTTGTGTGAATTTTTAAGCCATTAAATCTGATTGCACGTCGATATCATTAAAATCACTCATTTCATCAGTGTTATCTGCAAGAATATCTCCTTCTGGTGTATAAAGCAAGTCGATTGGATCAGTCACATCTTCGTCTGTTGTTCCGCAGATAACATCAATGGTGTTATCTTCATAAATTGGCTCAACATCCAATACTTCCTGATTGTCAGCCAAGAGAATTTCTTCTTCTGAAAAAGGTTCTATAATGGGATCTTCTTCTGTCACATCTATGGGATCATTTTCAGCCAAAGGACGATAATCCTCTATCTCAATGTCGACATCAACCGGGAAATTATCATCTTCGGTTAATTCAACCATCGGCTCTTCTTCAATCATGACCTCGTCGGGATTCACATAAACGGTTTGATCCAAATTGTCTGCATCAGTCAAATCAGCCATTGCTTCACTGGATTCTGCATGGTTTTGAGCCACCGGTTCCGGATCGGGGTCATTAACAATATCATCATAGATAGCCTTACCTGCCATTCCTGCTGCAAGTCCTGCAGCGCCTGTTGCCATAGCAGCTTTTGTGCCATCGCTAATCTTTGCTTTTTCTTTACCTTTTTTTTCTTCACCGGAAACTTGACCGGCATTTATTGATATAGTATCCATAGTTTAGTGATTTATCGTTTGAAATTTGAATTTTGATTTAATGATTTATAGAAAGGTGTGCGGTTATTAAGTTAGAGAGATGTCGTCTTGGATGTCGGTGTTTTCCTCATTCATGGCAATATCAAAATCATTTTGCTCGAGATAACCACTGTCTTGATGTTGTTGGGCATACAGTAGTTCTACGTCGCTGACATCAATATCAGCCGGAATGTCGGCTATAATATCACCCTCCGTGGTAGTGACCACATCATAGACATTGTCACCATCAACATCAACAATAAGAGCTTGATTGCCCATTTCGTCGTGAATCAATGCAGCGTTGAGTTCTCTTCCGTCTACCGTATAAACTGTCCCGATATCATCAACCAGGAGCACATCTTCCATATCAATATCTTGAGGATCTATTTCCTCCACTATTATATCCACGATATCGTCGTCTTCATCGAAAT
>JAFLTM010000052.1 GCA_022509225.1 Muribaculaceae bacterium | reverse complement strand
TTACTATGCTTCGATCAGGCAGCGAGAGCGTAATTGTTATTTTCGCCAATTATAGGTCGATGTGTCGTTATTATAGAGCTTACACATCAAGGCTCTGCATGCTTACTCACCGTCTCTACGGGCTGTCAAATCCAGTCACCCCCGTCGATTGGTCACATTGCAAAATTACATAACTTTAAAGACTCCACCAAATCACAGCTTAAACTGTCATTACAGTTTTTTTTGCTCCTTGGCCCAAGTGTCTTTTAATCCGATAGTCTTGTTAAATATTAATTTCCCGGGTTCACTGTCGGGATCAACCGTGTAATAACCGAGCCTTGTAAACTGAAAATGATCCTCCGGCTTTGCCATCGAGGCTGCCCATGGCTCTAATTTCACATCTTTTCTCACCTTTAAAGAATCAGGATTCAAAAGCTCCCGGAAATCACATTCCTCTGCCGAGGGATTCTCCACGGAAAATAGTCTGTCGTAGTCCCTGACTTCAACATTAACTGCCGAGGGCACCGACACCCAGTGCAACGTGCCTTTTACCTTGCGGTCGCTACCCGGCATTCCGCTTTTAGTATCCGGATCGTATTCAGCATATATTTCTTCAATCTCTCCGTCGGCATTTTTCTTGACTCCGGTGCATCTGATAATATAGGCTCCTTTAAGACGGACTTCTTTATCAGGTGAAAGACGGAAAAATTTTTTCGGTGGGTTTTCCATGAAATCCTCCCTTTCAATCCATAATTCACGCGTAAATGGCATCGGGTGTTTACCTTCATTCGGATTTTCGGGATTATTCTCCATCATTATGGTCTCTTCCTTATCCTCAGGATAATTTGTGAGTATTAGTTTAACCGGATTAACCACGGCGCTTACCCTTGTAGCGGTTTTATTGAGATCTTCCCTCACCGCATGTTCAAGAAGCTCTATATGATTAAGCGCCTCATATTTGGTGTAACCAATCCTGTCGACAAAATCCCTGATGGATGAAGGCGTATAGCCGCGTCTTCTCAACCCACATAAAGTTGGCATACGGGGGTCGTCCCACCCGTTGACAAGGCCTTCCTGCACCAATTGAAGCAATTTCCTCTTGCTCATAACTGTATAGGTCAGGTTAAGCCTATTGAATTCAATCTGACGTGGACGATAGTCAGGACCTGCCAAAAGATCTATAAAATAATCATATAACGGTCTATGCGGAACAAACTCCAATGTGCAGATAGAATGTGTCACACCTTCGAAGTAATCGCTTTGTCCGTGTGCAAAATCATACATCGGATAAACTTTCCATTTTTCTCCCGTCCTCCAATGTGGTTTCTTTATTATCCGATACATAATCGGATCCCGGAAATGCATGTTGCCATTAGCCATGTCTATCTTAGCTCTAAGCACCATCGAGCCTTCCTCAAAATCTCCCCTGTTCATCTTCTCAAACAACTCAAGATTTTCTTCCACGGGTCTGTCGCGGTAAGGGGAATTAACACCCGGTTCTGTCGGAGTGCCTTTCTGGGCTGCAATCTCTTCGCTTGTCTGTTCGTCAACATAAGCTTTCCCCTCTTTGATCAACCTAATAGCGAAATCATATAGCTGAGGGAAATAATCACTTGCATAGAAAAGCCGGTCTTCCCAATCGTAGCCAAGCCATTTTATGTCACGTTTAATCGATTCCACATACTCGGTGTCCTCTTTTTGAGGATTAGTGTCGTCTAAACGCAAATTGCAGGTTCCTCCGAATTTCCTGGCAGCCCCGAAATCCATGATTATAGCCTTGGCATGTCCAATATGGAGGTAGCCGTTTGGCTCAGGCGGGAAACGGGTGTTCAACCGTCCGCCGTTCTTCCCTTCTTCAAGATCTTTAACAATCTCCTGTTCTACAAAATTCAAACCTCCCTCTTCAACGCTTTTCTTTTGTGTTATTTCTTCCATCGCTCAAATAAACGGTGCTTAAAATGCATTTTTATCAATAATCATGCAAATTTAACTTTTACATTCCTATTGAATAAAATATTTTCATGTTTTTTTAACTTTGCAGAGATGAATTATCCGTTGTTTCTTGCAAAAAGACTTTCCTTGACATCCGGAAAAGGGAAAAGCTCTCCGGCTGTGACAGTCGCTATCATATCCATCGCCCTGTCTGTTATCATCATGATAGCCTCTATTGCCATTGTGCTCGGTTTCAAAAGAGAAATCAGGGAGAAGGTGGTTGGGTTTAACGGACATATCTCCCTTTATAGGATTCCCATTTCTGAATTTGATGATAATATTTTGAGTTTAGACTCTGACCTTCAAGAGAAACTTGATTCTTTCAATTTTATAACTGATTATTCCGTGCAGACTGCAGTGCCGGCTATATTGAAAACACCATCCGATTTCAAAGGGGTGTATATGAAAGCCTTGAGCGGAGCGCAATCAAAGCAATTCATGGAGAAAAATATGGAGGAAGGAGAGATTCCCGATTTCACAAATCCGGAAAACACCAATAAGATAGTTATCAGCAGAATTGCTGCCAATCAACTTAAATTGGAGGTGGGAGACAAAATCGACACCTATTTCATCTCAGATGATGTTCGTGTCAGGAAGCTTGATGTAGCGGCTATCTATAATTCCCACTTTGACCAGTATGATGATATCCTCATCTACGGGAGCATGCCATTGATTAATAAAATGGGTGACTTAGAAGAAGGGAGCGGCACATTTATATTGATATACACCGATGATTTTGATAAGATAGAGGAATATGCTTCCTTTTTGCAATACCGAATGAATGAAGATGCCCTCTCAGGCAAATCAGACCGGTATTATCGCACTGATAATGTGTTGAATCAGGGAAGAGGATTCTTTAGCTGGTTGTCGCTACTCGACACAAACGTTGTTGTTATAATTATCCTGATGCTCACAATCGGTGCCGTGACTCTGATTTCAGGAATGTTGATCATAATTCTGGAAAGAAAAAAATTCATTGGCCTTGTCAGGGCGCTCGGCGCTTCAAGCGCTAAAATCAGGTCGGTTTTCATTTATATGGCCCTTAAAATAGCCATGATTGGCCTCCTTGTTGGCAATTCTCTCATAATTTTGTTATTAATTTTTCAAGACAAATATCATTTTATCAAGCTTGACGCCGATTCATACTATATTGACTATGTGCCAGTCGAAATCTCTTTTTGGATGGTGATTGCTATCAATGCCGGTGTTTTATTGGTTGCTTATCTTGTTTTGGTATTGCCCTCGAGATTTGTCGGAAAAATTTCTCCGGCCGAAACTATGGTCAAATCATAAAGACACATAATATCTGCCGGAGTATTTACCTGAGAATTAATGTCGGTTTCTCACGACAATATCTCCATTATCCGTGCAGCAATTTGTTGTGGAAGCAGATTGTTCTTATCTTCCAAATCTTCGGTTTTGTATCTATTTTCAAATTTCTTCGCCAAACCGAAATTTAACACTTTCATTCCTGATGCTCCTAAGGCTGAAGCCACTCTTTCCCCGAAACCTCCTTCGAGAGAACCATCCTCTATTGTCACCACCAATTCATGATCGGTAGCCAGAGAATTGAGTAATTCAGTGTCTATTCCTGAGATGAAGCGAGGATTTATTACTGTGGCATCGAGCTCCTTCTCTTGTTTCAAGAGTTCAGCCACCTGCTTTGCCTTAACATAGAAATCTCCGGCCCCTATCAAGGCTACACGCGATCCATTGTGTGTGACCAAAAATTTATTCAGGTTTGAATAATCTTGATCCACATCATAATCGGCATGTTCAAAAGAATAAGTGGGAACCCTGACTGCAACCTTATAGTCATTTTGTTTATATCCCCATTCAAGTATTGCCTTTAATTCTTCTACATTGGCAGGGGCAAGGTAAACGATGTCGGGCATTGAAGTTAAAAACGGTATATCCCAAAAACCAAGATGAGTCTTATCTTTTATTCCCCTGATTCCTGATAGCAACACAGGTAGCAATGCCGGAGAATCATCCATAGCCCAGTCTTCTATCAGCTGATCATAAGCACGCTGCATGAAGGTTGCCCCGATTGGATACACGACCTTAATGCCCCCACGAGCTGCACCCGACATAAGGGACACTCCGCTTTGCTCCGCTATGTCAACATCTATGAATTGTTTCCCTGCTCTCTCCCTCTCCTTTTCATAAAAACCGAACTCCTCCGGGGTGGCAGATGAAACAATCAAGAAATGTTTATCAACCGCAAGTTTATCAAAAAGGAATTCCTTAATTATATCAGGATATGTGGGAGATTCAGTAATCTGTTTCAAATTTCCTGTTGCAATGTCAAAGGGATTATGCGAATGGAATTCCTCTCTGTATTTTTCTGCCGGCCCATATCCTTCACCTTTTTGTGTGTTTACGTGCACTATTATTGGGTGGTCTGCATCTTTAACCTTTTGAAGTGTATCAATGCAAGCCTTTATGTCGTTCCCTTCCGCCAGATAAAGATAATCCCACCCGAATGCCCGGAATATATTTAGGTCACTGGTGCCGTTGGTCTCTCTCAACGCTTTAAGGCTTTTGTACATGGCTCCGAAATTCGGTGCAATTGACATCTGATTGTCATTGACTATGACAATAAGGTTTCCTTTCACATTACCTGCAATATTCAAACCTTCTAAGGCCTCTCCCCCACTTAAAGAACCGTCTCCGATAAGAGCCACGATCCGATGGTTCTCCCCCTTCAATTCCCTTGCTTTTGCAAGACCTGAACATAGTGAAATGGAAGGCGACGTATGCCCAGCATAAAAGATATCATATTCGGGACTCTCTTCAGGATAAGTGTATTCGTCAACATCATGAAATTTGTCGGCATCTAAAAAACCATATGCTCTGCCTGTAAGCATTTTATGGGTAAACGCTTGATGTGAAACGTCATAGACAAGTTTGTCTTCCGGAGCGTCAAAAACGTAGTGCATCGCAGTTATAATTTCGACAGCGCCGAGATTAGGTCCGACATGTCCACCAATATTAGAGGTCCTAAATAATATAGCGTTTCTCATCTGACGTGCCAAATCTTCCAATTCGTTTATAGAAAGATTTTTAATATCACGCGGGTTTTTAACATCCTGAAGTTTCATATCCTTTGTTTTTTGTTTACTATTATAACAAATTAGATCAGAAACGGTTGAATGAATGAGACATCATTTACTCTTATTTCTAAATTCGAAATTAATAACTTCCCGGAATTCCGGACCTACCTCCGGAACCTTATTGGCCCCCATAGTAGTGATAAGGTTTATAAAATAATGTCTTTCACAACATTTTTCAATAAAAGGACAGTATTAAATTACAAAATTTAAGAATGATAATAACTTTATAAAATTTATGCCATATTTTTTCGGGTTTTAATAGCATTGTATAATTTTATTAAGTAATTTTGTGCTATACATTCAGAAATGATGGAAATATTAAAACATGAATGCGGCATAGCAATGATAAGATTGCTTAAGCCGATAGAACACTACAAAAAAAAATATGGTTCATATTCATGGGCTCTTGGAAGGCTCTATCTCTTAATGGAGAAGCAACATAACCGAGGACAGGAGGCTGCAGGGATTGGAGTAGTTAAGCTTCATGCATTACCAGGCACCGAATATGTTTTTAGAGAAAGAGCCCTTGGCACTGATGCAATTCAAAAGATTTTCGGAACAATAAAACCTGAACTCGATAAATTTCAGGTAGAAAACAATCCCCCACGGGAGGTGGAAGAAAAAGCCCCTTTCGTGGGGGAAATCTATTTGGGACATCTTAGATACAGCACGACAGGAAAATCAGGGATGAGCTATGTGCATCCTTTTTTGAGACGAAACAACTGGCCTTCTCGCAACCTTCTTGTTTGTGGAAATTTTAATCTCACAAATGTTGAAGAGATATTCAACCAAATAGTGCAGAAGGGACAACATCCCAGAATTTACAGTGACACCGTCATTCTCCTTGAGCAACTTGGATATGCTCTTGATAAAGAAAATCATCGACTTTATAAAAAATATCGCGACACATATCAAGAGTGTGACCTAACTAAAAAAATTGAATCGGAAATAAATCTTAAAAATGTTTTGCAAGCCACCGCCCCCGTCTGGGATGGTGGCTTTGTCATTTGTGGAGTCACAGGATCCGGAGATTCTTTTGCACTTCGTGACTCCTACGGTATCAGGCCTGCATTCTATTATCAGGATGACGAGATCGTGGTTGTCGCTTCTGAAAGACCCGTGATACAAACTGTTTTTGATGTCGCACGCAAAAATATTCATGAACTGCAACCGGGCACCGGCATTATTGTCTCTAAAGAAGGGGTTGTCTCAATTGAAAACATCCTTGCCCCTAATGAACCCTCAAAATGCTCTTTTGAAAGAATTTATTTTTCAAGGGGCAGTGATGCCGATATATATCAAGAAAGAAAAAAGTTGGGCAAAAATCTTGTTCCTCAAGTGCTGGATAGTATTGACTTTGATTTCAATCACGCTGTTTTTTCTTTTATTCCTAACACGGCGGAGGTGGCATTTATAGGTATGATAGAGGGGCTTCAGTATTATCTTGAAAAAGGGAAAAAAGATCTTATTTTATCAAAACAAGGAAATCTGACTGAGCAGGACCTGGATGCAATACTAAAAACCTACCTTAGAATAGAAAAGATTGCTATAAAAGATATAAAATTAAGAACATTTATCTCAGAGAGCGATTCAAGAAATGATATGGCCACTCATGTTTATGATGTGACCTACGGATGTGTTAAGAACAATGAAGATGTTTTAGTAATAATTGATGATAGTATTGTCAGAGGCACCACGTTAAAGCAGAGTATTCTTAAAATATTAGACAGGCTTCATCCTAAAAAGATTGTAATAGTGAGTTCCTCACCTCAGGTGAGATACCCTGATTATTATGGTATCGACATGTCAAGTCTTGAAGAATTTGCGGCATTCAGGGCTGCGATTGAATTGATAAAAGAAAGTGGTCAGACTCATCTTCTAAATGATATTTACAAAGAATGTCAAAAGATGACTCATGTCTCTGATTCAGAATTGAAAAATTGTGTAAAAAGGGTGTATGAACAGTTCAGTGATCAAGAAATATCAGAAAAGATCACAATAATGTTAATGCCGGAGGGAATAAATGCTGAAGTGAAAATTATATTCCAGACCTTAGAAGGTTTACACGACGCAATCCCGGGCCATACGGGAGACTGGTATTTTACAGGCAATTATCCAACTCCGGGTGGAATAAGATTGGTTAATCAAGCTTTTATTAATTTTTATGAAGGTAAAAAAGGAAGATAAAATGAAAAAAAACAATAATTCTACAAAATATTTATTTGTGACGGGAGGTGTGATTTCGTCATTAGGTAAAGGTATAATTTCATCATCTTTAGCCCGCCTGCTTCTTTCAAGAGGATTCAGGGTGACAATTCAAAAATTTGATCCCTATATAAATATTGATCCCGGAACTTTGAACCCTTACGAACATGGGGAATGTTATGTGACTATCGATGGTCATGAGGCTGATCTCGACCTGGGTCATTATGAACGTTTCACTAATATTGCAACCACTAAAGCAAATAATGTTACAACCGGACGAATTTATAGGGATGTGATTGAAAAGGAACGACATGGCGAATATCTTGGAAAGACTGTTCAGATTGTGCCTCATATCACGGATGAAATTAAAAATAATATATTAAAACTGGGGGAAACCGGCGATTACGATTTTGTAATTACTGAAATCGGAGGGACGGTCGGTGACATAGAATCAACACCTTTTTTAGAAGCAGTTAGACAATTAAAATGGGAGTTGGGGAAAGATGCCATGGTTATTCACCTTACTTATGTTCCATTTATAAAAGCTGCCGGAGAGTTAAAAACTAAACCTACCCAACATTCAGTCAAACAACTGCAACAGACGGGAATCCAGCCGGACATTTTAGTCTTAAGGACTGAAAAAGAAATACCGGAAAATGTATGTAAAAAAGTAGCTCAATTTTGTAATGTAGATACAAGAGCCGTGGTTCAAAGTGTGGATGCGCAAACCATTTATGATGTGCCCCTCTTGATGCATGCCCAGCATCTTGACGAAATAGTGCTTGAAAAAAGTGGTCTTTCCACTAAAAAGATTCCTGACTTAATAGAATGGAACCTATTTTTGAATAAACTAAAAAATGCAACAGAATATATTAATATCGCATTGGTTGGGAAATATGTCGAGCTACAAGATGCTTATAAATCCATTTCTGAAGCTTTATGTCATGCATCGGCATATTGTGATAGAAAACTAAATTTAATTTCTCTTCATTCTGAGAAAATCAATGAAGAAAATGTGAAAAATTATCTGAAAGATGTTGATGGTGTTGTCATAGCTCCCGGATTCGGTAAGCGAGGAATTGAGGGTAAGATTACGGCTATTCGTTATTGCAGAGAGAACGATGTCCCCACTTTTGGAATTTGTCTTGGTATGCAATGCATGACTATTGAATTTGCAAGAAATGTTCTGGGATGGCAAGATGCCGATTCAAAAGAGATGAATCCGGAAACAAAATATCCGGTGATTGATTTGATGGAAGATCAAAAAAATATTTCAGATCTGGGAGGCACAATGCGATTGGGCGCATACTCATGTCAACTTGAGCCAAATTCTAAAGTTGCTTCCGCCTATGGAAAATTTGAGATAAAAGAACGACACAGGCATAGATATGAATTCAACAGTGAGTATATCGACAAGTTTGAAGAGGCAGGAATGAAATGCGTGGGGAGGAATCCTGACACCGGCCTGGTGGAAGTTATTGAGATACCTACCTTGCAATGGTTTATCGGCACTCAGTATCACCCGGAATACCAAAGCACAGTATTGAAGCCAAATCCCCTATTTTTATCATTCATTGATGCAGCAAAAAAATTCAGAGGGGAAAAATAACCTCCTCTGAATTTACATGTTGAATGTTGATACAGAGTTTAGCAAGAAAATCAATCTTCATCAATAGTTGAAACCTTCATCGTAATTTCTTCAAGCACGTCAAGGAGGACTTCAACGGTTTCTAATGAAGTGAAGACAGTGATGTTGTTATCCACCGCCGTTCTCCTGATATTGAAACCATCTTTCCTGGAATGATCTGCCCCAATGTCCATTGTGTTGATAACATAACTGACATGACCCTGCCGGAGTGTTTTTACAATTTCATCACTTCCTGAACTTAACTTGTTTAGAAGTCGGGTCTTTATTCCATGAGAACGCAGAAATTCAGCGGTTCCTTTAGTAGCCTCTATATTGAATCCCAACTGATAAAACCTTCTGATTAAAGGCAATGCCCTTGGTTTATCATTGTCGGCAATCGTTACGAAAACTGTTCCATAATTGGAAACGTTCATTCCTGAGGCTTGTAACGATTTATAAAGTGCCCTGTTTAAAGATTTATCATACCCAATTGCCTCACCTGTTGATTTCATTTCCGGAGAAAGGTAAGAGTCCATTCCCCGAAGTTTACTAAATGAGAATGCGGGGGTTTTAACAAACCATTTTTTCCTTTCTTTATGATAATTCTCAAAGATTCCTTGATCTTTCAAAGTTTCTCCAAGCATCACTCGGGTTGCTATCGGAGCCAATTTAACCCCTGTTGCCTTAGAAATAAAAGGCACGGTTCGTGAAGAACGTGGATTCACTTCTATAACATAGACATTATTATTATCATCTACGATAAATTGGATGTTGTAAAGACCTTTAATACCTATGGCCTTCCCAAGTCTTTCCGTGTAGTCAATAATGGTATCTTTCACATTCTGATTAACACTAAACGTGGGATAGACGCTGATAGAATCACCTGAATGTACTCCGGTGTGTTCCACGTGTTCCATAATGCCGGGAATAAAAACGTCAGAGCCATCAGTCACGGCATCCACCTCCAATTCCTTCCCCATAATATATTTGTCAACCAAAACAGGATGGTCGGAATTAATTTCAACAGCTTCTTTAAGATATTTTTGAAGTTGCTGTTGGTTATTAACAATCTGCATGGCTCTCCCTCCCAATACATAGCTTGGACGAACCAATACCGGATACCCTATCTCTTTAGCTGCTGTTATCCCATCTTCAATATTAGTCACGGCTTTCCCTTTTGGCTGAGGAATATTCAATTCTTCCAGAATTTTTTCAAAATAACCACGATCTTCCGCATTTTTTATAGCTTCAGTGCCGGTTCCAATTATTTTTGCACCCAATTCAGCCAAAGGGTCGGCAAGATTAATTGCTGTCTGGCCTCCTAAAGAGACGACAATACCGTAGGGTTTTTCAAAATCGATAATATTCATCACATCTTCAACAGTGAGTGGTTCAAAATACAGTTTATCACCGGTAGTGTGATCCGTAGAAACGGTTTCCGGGTTATTATTGATTATTATTGCCTCAAATCCGGCATTTCTAATCGCCCAAACTGCATGCACGGTGGAATAATCAAATTCCACTCCTTGACCGATACGAATTGGTCCGGAACCTAAGACTATTATTTTTTTACGGCTTGACGCCACAGATTCATTCTCAGTGTCGTATGTGGAATAATAATAATTTGTTTTAGCATCAAACTCGGCTCCGCAGGAGTCGATCATTTTATACACCGGATAAATGTTTTTTCTTTTTCTGAACAAGTAAATATCCGATTCCTTTTTCCCTAAAAGTCGAGCTAAAAATTTATCACTGAAACCTGTTTTTTTAGCCTCAATAAATAAATTCAAATTTGTGGGATCTTTTTTTATTTTCCTTTCAAGATCGACAATATTTTTAATTTTATCGAGGAAAAACATATCTATTTTAGTCCTGTTGTAAATGTGCGACGCATCAACATCTCGTCTTAACAGTTCACTGATAGCATATATCCTGTCGTCTGTGGGCGCTTCAATATATTTAAGAAGATTTATCTCGGAGAAATCATCAAATTTGGGGAGATATAAGTGGCAAACTCCAGTTTCTAAGGAACGAATGGCTTTTAAAAGAGATTCTTCCATGGTTCTGCCAATACTCATCACCTCTCCCGTGGCTTTCATCTGGGTTCCAAGTTGATTGGAAGCATCTGCAAATTTATCAAATGGGAAACGGGCAATTTTGGTCACCACATAGTCAAGCGCCGGCTCAAATGATGCTGGGATATGTCCAAGGTTTATCTCTTCCAACCTGTAGCCTACCGCAATTCTTGCACTCACACGTGCTATGGGATAGCCTGACGCTTTAGAAGCTAATGCCGACGAACGTGAAACTCTGGGATTTACCTCTATAATATAATAATCAAACGATAAAGGGTCGAGAGCAAACTGAACGTTACACCCTCCCTCGATTTCAAGTGCTCTTATCAATCTAAGTGCGCTGTCACGTAATAATTGATATTCTTTATTGGTGAGAGTCTGCGCCGGAGCCACAACTATGGAATCTCCAGTATGCACCCCCACAGGGTCTAGATTTTCCATAGAGCAGACAGCAATGACCGTGTCATTGGCATCTCTCATCACTTCAAATTCTATTTCCTTAAATCCTTTTATACTTTTTTCCACCAAAACTTGATGCACCGGGGAAAGTTCCAATGCTGTCCTCATCAGTTCCCGAAATTCCTCTTCATTTTCAGCAAACCCTCCGCCGGTTCCGCCCAGTGTGAACGCAGGTCTAAGTATAACGGGATATCCGATTTTATTCGCAATTTTTAATCCATCTTCAATTGTGGATGCCACATCACTTGGCAGCACCGGCTCCCCTATACTCTCACATAAGGATTTAAATTTTTCACGATCTTCAGCTTTTTCGATGCTTTCAAAAGATGTGCCTAAAATTTCAACACCACATTCTTGAAGAACTCCCTTTTTAGCAAGCTGAACCGCGAGATTTAAACCCGTCTGCCCCCCTAAACCGGGTAAAATAGCATCCGGCCTTTCATATCTGACTATTTTTGCGAGATATTCAAGCGTGAGTGGCTCCATGTAAACTTTATGAGCTATTTCCGGATCTGTCATTATAGTGGCAGGGTTGGAATTTACTAACACAACTTCATAGCCATCTTCTCTTAATGCAGTACATGCCTGTGTGCCTGCATAATCAAATTCAGCAGCCTGACCAATTACTATCGGACCGGAACCGATTACCATTATTTTATTTATATCGTTTCGTCTTGGCATTTTCCTGATTTCTTTTGATTTATCAAATTTATAAAACGATCGAAGAGATAGATTGTGTCTTGCGGTCCCGGAGCGCTTTCCGGATGAAATTGCACAGATATAACAGCATCCTCTTCACATTCCATTCCTTCCACAGAGTTATCTAATAAATTTATATGGGTCAACTTTAACTTTGTGGAATACAACGACTCTTTGTCAATAGCATACCCATGATTTTGTGAAGTGATCATTACTTTCCCCGTTTTTAGTTCCTTTACAGGATGGTTGCCTCCTCTATGTCCGGGATTAATTTCACATATTTTGGCTCCATAGGCAAGCCCAATTAGCTGATGGCCAAGACAAATCCCAAACATTGGCAGCTTTTCTTTCAAATTCTTTATGGTTTCAATGACTTCAGGCACATCTTCCGGAGATCCGGGTCCATTTGAAATTAACACCCCGTCGGGATTAAATTTGAGTATCTGTTCTGCTGATGTGTTCCATGGCACGACAATAACGTTACATCCATGATTATTTAGACTTCTCACCATGTTTAATTTCATGCCACAGTCTATTACAACGATATCTAACTTATGGTTTGGGGTTCTGGCAAACCAGCGTTTTTTAGAGCTGACAGTACTTACCAAATCTTTTTGGCGCGGGTGAGCTTTTAATTTTTCAAGAGCCTCACCGGTAGGAGTTTCTATATCGGTTATTATAGCTCTGAGTCCGTTGGCATTACGAAGAATTTTAGTCAACATTCTTGTGTCAAGACCGGTAATTCCAGGGATATCATTTTCCTCCAGAACTTCAGATAAGGTTTTAGTGTATCTGAAATTAGAAGGATTTTCATTGTTCTCTTTGACAATCATACCCGCGATCGAAGGATATTTGGTTTCATAGTCTTCATCAGTGATGCCGTAATTTCCAATTAAAGGATACGTCATCACTATTATCTGTCCGGTATAAGAGGGATCTGACAGAATCTCCTGATACCCAACCATCGAAGTATTAAAAACTAACTCACCACCAATCTCCTTATCTGAAGCAAACCCGGATCCGATGAATTCCCGGCCATCTTCCAATACAAGTTTCCTTTTCTTTGTCATTTTCACATAATAAAAGAGGCGACTCGGGAGAGTCACCTCTTTATCTATAAATTATATTTATAAATTTCTCAACTTTCTTGGTGCAATGTTTTGGATATTGAAAGCGATAATACATTTCGTCTCAATTATTTTTGCAAATTTAATAAAAAAGTTGTTTGATACATAAAATAATAAAAATAAAATTGGGGTGACCATTTTATAAAAGAAGGGCAACAAAGATTATACTTTCCCTTATTGATAATAAAATAATCCACCTCTTAATTGCAATGGATCTTTTCCCAATACAGTTCTTGAATTAGACCTGTAAAGAACAACTATCAAATCTCCCGAAGAAGTCAGGAAATTAATGCAAGACCTTTGGCTTAATCATAAAGCTGGTAATCCACTTCCTAAAAACAATGTTTT
>JAFLTM010000051.1 GCA_022509225.1 Muribaculaceae bacterium | reverse complement strand
TCTGATTATTGAATTTTTGGTGACAGGAAGGGTCGCAAAACCCTCCCTGCCTGTTATAGTTGCCATCAATCCGGCATCCACTGAATAGTGAATATTCTTAAATTACCGTCAGTGTATAGGGTAAGGTCGCAGGGCCTATCAACATTCAGAGGCAATGGGAGTTCATATTCTTCAGGATCGTTGCTTGGAGCAGTCACGTTAACCTTAATGTTTCCCTCATTAACTCCGTCCCAATAATAAACAACCAATTGTCTAATGGGGTCAGGTAAAGTGGTACCTGTGTTACTTGCCTTCACCTTCAGTTTACCGGGACCATAGACACTTAACTTGAAGTTACGGTTGCTTAGATCTCCCGCTCCTCTCGTCTGTATGTAAATGCCGTTATCCTTATTATCCCCTTCATTCCGAGGATAAAGACCTTTGGATGTACTACCACCCCTTATTGTCAGACCATATCTTTCATCGGTGCCATAATAATAGTAATCACTGTTGTTATATCCCAATGCAGTTGCAAAAACGTTGACTCTGGGATCGGTACTTGAGAAATCCCATCTTGGGATGTCTTGAATAAACAGAGTGCCGGTGGCAGCTGTAGATACTTTGAAATTTGAGTATTCACCGTCAGATGTCTTTAGTCCTACGGGTCTTATGGAAATGATGTTATCTCCTTTTGGCCATAAAGGATTAATGGAGAGTGCATAATGAACATTTCCGTTATAGTCTACCTCATAGTCTCCGTTGTGTAACTCGAATTCCTCATCTCCTATTTTCAAAACATAGTATTCCGCAGTCAAGTGTTCTCTTGGATTGAGAGGATTTATTACCTCGTTCCATGTTATCCAATGTACCAAACCATGGGATGTGGTATATCTGTCACTATAGCTTGAGTAAGGATGATCCTCTTTATAATCAAAAGAAGGCAAATAAGCTGAGGCTGTTAATTCCTGCCTGCTATCCAATGGCACCTGTTCAAAGCCAAATACTGAATTAAAGACAGCGCAGTTATCGTCGTCTTTTGTCAGCGGTACCTTGAAATAGAAATTCCTGTAAACATCCTCCAATCTGCTGAATGGCACATTTTCATCAGCTTTTAACCACGGAACATAGACGTAAAAATAATACGGAGAAGAATTCTGGGAAGATCCTAACGTAGGAGTTATAAAGTCTTCAGGTTCAAACAAACCATCTTCCGCGTTGATGAGGTCTTCTATTGTCCATTCTTTTTCTATCCATTCGTAGCAAGCCGGAAGTGCAGCATTGATAAATTCCTTAGGGTAGGGTGTATATTTTCCAGGCTCCTCTAATTGACCTGGTTTTACAACCAAGAATTTAAGTTTGTCCAAAATTTCGAAGTCATCTTTATTTCCTTTCGAAATATATTTGGTTTCACCTTTCACAGCTGGTAATCCTGCTGCATTGTTATCTTCATTGGTCCAGTTTCCACCATAATAGTTGGTTTCTCTCTTCATCCATCCAGATTCCGAAGAAGCATCCAATTTACCTTCAAGATATCGGTATTTTAATTCCTTCCTATTATTATAAATAATTCCGAAAGCTTCCCTTGAAATTGAATAAACAGTAGGTGCTGAGAATTTTAACCACCATTCATCTGTACTATATTCTCCTGGTGTTCCATCATCAGGTCCAAAGAGACCTTGCGTGCCTCGTCCATTCAACTTCATAATCTGGAACCAGTTAGCTTCCCCGTTTATTCCATTGTTATGGTATGTCGGAGGTTCTGAAAAATCAAAATAGTCACCAAATCCACCGAATTCATTGGCTTTCGCTTGTATCAAAAGAGAGGTTATGTCATTAATGGTCAGATCATAGTAATATTGAGTGTTACGTCTCCTTTGGTAGTCACTGAAAATACTCTCTACATAAGCAAGCCACTCTTCCTGAGAAGAAATATTTTCGCTGCTTATCAAAGTGCCATCGTAATTACTTGTAAAACCCTCATGGACTGTATATTCCACGGTGGCCGACATTCGTGGTTCTGATGAATTACGGTAAGAATCTTCTCTCCAAGGACTGTCATCTTCCGGATAGATCACCTCGATATTCACCCTCACCTTGAAAGCTGGAGCACGATTGTTGGAAGGGTAATTCCCATTAAGGCATAGAGCGCTCAACAAATCCTTGCTCCCATCAACCAAATTCTCACGTATATAATGGGAATATTGAGAAAGATAAGAAGGATCTCCGCTTATCAAATCTTTCCACTTATCACTGAGGTGGCCCCAATGCTTGTTTTCATAGTGCTGGAAAGTGAATGTACTCCCATTCTCTACCTTTATCCAATCGGAGTCATCTTCGTAGTCATTAGCGATATCAAAGTCGGCGCTATTGGATGAACGCCCTGGATATTCCGATGCTGATTTGTTATATGCGTAGGGGTCGGTCATATGTTCAGCGAGGTACACAGTTTTTGGTTTGTTCAAAACTTTGTATTCCAAACTTTTTATTATAACCTCATTCCGGGGATACATGGGAAACTTAGGCAGATACTGTTCTTCCGGTGCTCTAGTCTGTGATTCGCTAGAAACTCGAGTCCCTTCGTTAGGTTTAACAGTGACATTGACCTCCGAAATCAAACGGTTGAGTTTGACTGATCCTGTATTGTTTGCCAATACGATTTTGCCATTATTATCATAAGTTATGCCAATCCTCATGTTTGATTGCGATGGGCTGTTATTATCCCAAGCTTTAACCATGGGATGCGCCCCTGATGCGTTTGAAGTGAAATATCCCATCAAAATTGGCTCATTGTCTTCTTTATTAGCCTCTTGCATGGATTTTACATCAAGACTTATAACGCAAAAATCATTCCAGGAGGACGCATTTTCCAAAAGGGTTTTCAAATCTGTGAAGTCATCGGTGGTTCCAGCTTTTTTACCTTTTACGTCTTTAAGGTTCACAACTCCGACGATATAAACTTCCGGATGGTTGTCGTAATACCAAATGTCTACATCCTGAATCTGATAACTAGCATTGGCTCCTTTTAATTCCTCTCGGGTATTATTACTTTTTAAGGGAGCTTCATATTTAGAGCCCAAGAGTTCACCTGTCTGAGTGTCGTAAACTCCAATCCAATAGTCGTTTATCTTGATGGTTGCCTTATCCGAGAAATCCACATCACGGGTCACTTGTGTAACAGCCGGGAGAGTCATAGGCACCGATATTGTCCCGGTTACCTTCTGTCCAAGCTCCACGGGACCGGTGCCAAAGGTCATCTCATCTGTACAAGACGTCAATGAAATGGTTGCGGATAAGACCGTGGCTATAAAGCCTGTTAAATATTTATTATGGATTTTTAAATCAAACATTTCTAACTATTATTTTAAGCCGGGAGAGAGTGTTTATTCCCTCTCCCGCTCTCACTTAATATTTCTTAATAGAATGTCCAACCTACGAATCTTTGTTCCGGAGCACTAACCTGGAGGTTAATATTGCCGGAATTTCCTAATCCTCCGGTTACTGTGAATATATACTCGTGATTTCTGAGAATAGGCCAGTGTTGTTTAACTATGTCGAGATCATATTCATACTTATCCCAACTTTCACGACCATTCCATTCAAATCCACCTAAGTTGGCCCGACCTCCTTGAGTAAAGTAGAGACGGTATGCTAAGTTGTCGTCGAAGTTGTCTACGATATTTTCCGGATCATCGTTGTTCCAAGTGTTCTCTGGTCCGCCGTTAAAACGGATCTCAACATGGACAATCTTCGGACGATCGGAGATATTACCCGGATTGTCAGCATCGGTGATATTCTTCTCCGGAATATACATTATATAATGCCAATACTCCGGATCCTCTACCTCAGCAAAGTGAGAATAGTCGGAACGGGAAATCCTGGTATGCAGGATTCTCGGATACTCAGGAACTGTCTGACCTGTGTATCTGCGAGACTGGCCAACCTGATATGTTTCGAAATCTTCAACTAGTCCATTGCCGCGGTTCCAGTTCCAGTCCCATTGTTTCTCCCAGATACCGAACGGCCAAGCGGTGGTGCGCCGGTATTCCGTGAGTTTTTGCTCGTTTGACTCTCCATTGTTAGCTCCTGATCCAATATAGATGGGGCCGTATTGCATGATGTTCTTTTCTTCTTGAGCAACGCCTGGTGTGGTCTGAATGATCTGTTGTTCATTCAGGTTGCCCACATCAATATAGTTTTGAAGCCTGCGCACATCGTCGGGAGATGAAGGATTGAATCCGTTCCATATTATATCTGTAGGGGTGAAGAAATCCACCGGAGTGATTCTCGACGAACGGTTCATCGACCTGAGATATACATGTGAGGGCTTCTGCGGGAAATCAGATTTTTTAAGTTTCACTTCTACCCTTGAAATTGAACGCAGCAGTGAGATACGTCTGTAGTTGTAACCTAATTTCTGGGCGTTGTTAAACTGCGAGAGATTGAACAATACTCCCGGTTCCCAATATTCACCGATCGGGTCGAAGTCTTGCACGCCATACATAGGAATTGCATAATCCTTCGAGGGAAGAATAGCGCGACGGTCAACGTCGTAAAGGTGACGAGATTCGATATATTCGATGCTGTGGATAGTGATCATCGGCTTTTCAGGGGAGGGAACATCATTGCCATCTTCCAGCATCGGGGGAACAGGCACGTAATCCTCATCCACCACCATATAGAGGTAAATCGGTTTCGGATCGAAGGGGATGTCGGCAATCTCGCCTGTGGTGAAGGTGCCGGTGGAGGGATCTATCTCAAAACGGCTGTCGCGGTTGTCTTTCTGATAACCGCTGGCATTGTTCTGAGGGGTGTTGTTGGTACCAACATGAGCATAGAGTTTAGCACCTCCTTGGGCCTCGAAATTGATTCTTACATAACCGTCGGCCTTAGCTGTGAAGCTCATATACTGATGGTTATTGTCCAGATTCAGAGGATTACCGGTGTCATTATAGTCCTTAGAAAGGTTAGCCTCTGTGATAGCCATGCCGGAGAATTTCAATTCCTCGCCGGGCACATCATATCCGTCTTGGTCGACCAATTGAGGTTTGGTGTCCCAATAGTTGGGCTGAACGCCTTTCGAGAGATAGAGGTCGCTGTAGCCGTGGCCAAGCTTCCAGGTGTGGTCGCTTTCATAGCTGAAAGATTCACCATGCACATTCGTAGGAGCAAACATAGCTTCTTTGGCACCCTGATTCAACTCAATCCATTTATTCATTTGAGTGTTACCGGCTTCAATGGTGAAATTTTTCATACCTTCACCGTCGTAGGTTCCGTTGAAATACCAAACATGCCAGAGATTGTTGTATTTGGTGTTGAAATGGTCTAAGGCAGTGGGAACTCCGTTTTCATCATAGAAAAAGTTATCCGGATTCTGATAGTAATTTTCCTCTACATTGAAATAAGTTCTTATATGTGTCTCTGCTTCAGGAATATTTCTATGGTAGTTTGCCACCCATTCGGTGTAGGGTCCCATGTGAGAACCAGTCTCTGTACGGTGAACAAGATGGTCGTAACCATGCATGGTGGTGTTCTCATACACGTTGTCTCTCTGGGCGTGAGCAAGAAGGGAGATATGGTCGCCCTGAAGCTTTCCGAATTCATCGTAAACGAGATTGCCCTCAGCGTCTAAAGGCTCTTTGAATTTGAATTCGTCCCAGCCACTAAGATTTGATCCTAAATTTATATCCGAGTCAAAAGTCCAGTTTGCAAGCACTGCAATCTTAAAGGGATTCTCCTCGATGTAGTGGATAAGGTTTTCATTTATGTCCTTAACCGGTATTCTGATAAACCATTGGGAGTCGTTGCCAAATTCGCTTTGTCCGATAGGAATGGCAACGGGCTTGTTGATCTGAAACAGGAATGTTCCGTCAAGATTAAAGAAGAGAATGTAGAGGTTCTCTGTGTTCACATATTCCTCAATATCCTTAAGACCCTGACCGCTTCCACCTGCCAGATTTCCCAACGGCCCACCGATCTGACCGCGAGTAGAAACACCGGAGAGCTGATCCAAAGATAGCACAACCCCCATGGCATATTCATTCTCGTTGACAGCATAAATATCGGAATTCGGGCCTTCTTCGAGTTTAAAATCGTCTACACAAGCCGTGAGCGATGAGCCTAACGCCATAGCCCCGGCCAGCATAGAGATATATTTAAAATATTTCTTCATTTTTAGATTCCTTTCCAATTAATCAGTTAGCAGTGGTCTCATCGTCAATCACGTGCCAGTCAAGGATCTGAATTTCAGCGCCAAACCAGCCGTCTTCGTCGTTGTCGAGCCAAAGCATCAGGTTGTAATTGTCTTCACGGTCGAGATATTCCTGGGGATCCATGTCCTTATAGTTTGAGCTGCGGAGCTGGAGAGCCCATTTCACCAATGGAATAGAGAAGATGGTCTTCCCGGTTTCGTTGTCAGTGACTGTGATGGTTGGATTGTTTTCGGTCATCAGGCGCGCTGTTGAAAGCTCAATCTGCATGTAGTTGCCGGTGGTTGAGTTTTCATCAGCCCTGGTGCGGGTGTTGTTGACTGTGGTTCCGAGCGCCGTGCGGTAGGGGCGATATTGCACCTCCTGGTTTGACACGGGCACAGCATTGTCATACTGCATGAAGTCGTTGTTGTCGTGCATCAGCACTGTGAAACGGTCTTTATCGAATTCGAGCCCGTCTTTGTGCTGCAGAGTGAGGTTAACGTTGTTGGTGTTCTTGGTGAGATACACTGTCTGCACCTGCTTCTCATTGTTGTTAACATAAGTGGCCTTATCATTGCGGCCGTGGAAAAGGGGAGCAAGGTTCACGTTCTGATATGCTGAATGGTCGGCATCAGAGTTGGTGGCCATGGTGCATGTGACGTGATGGTTGCGGCTCACCTCGAGGTCGCCGGGCACTGAGAAATGACCGTTGTTGTTTGCAAGTCCACACCAAGCCACGAATTCATAGCTACCGGCCGGGAGGTCGGTGAGCTCCATTTCGTAGTCGCCGCTCTTGAGAGGAAGGCCTTCCTCGTGATATTTGGTGAGGTATGCGCCTGACTGGTTGAAGACATAAAGATCTACAGAATTCACCTTCTCGCTGAAACCGTCGACAAACTGCATGTTGCGCTCGAAGACGAATTTCACGAAGAAACCTCCGGGGCCGGGCTCGGGATTGGCTGGACCGGGTTGCGACGGGTCGCCGGGGATCTCCTCGGGAGGACAGTCTTCGTCGAAATCGTAGATGGCATTATCGCAGGCAGTTAGGCCGGCAGCAACCAGAAATGCCATAAACACCTTTGAAACAGGGTTGCTTATATATGATAGAAAATTCTTTTTCATCTGAATTGTGAAGGTTTGTTATTAATGTAATTGATCAACTGTAATGTTTACTGTACGCCATGGAATGATTTCCACTTCCACACCGAGGCTCTTGTCGTCGGGTTCCGGATTCGGGATGATCGGCTGGTTGGGATCATCAACCGGAGTGCCCGGATGGAGCACTGATGTCAGGGTGAGACGGTACCATGTGTTACGCACGGTTCCGAAGTCGCCTGTCGCCACTTTTGTCAGTGTGTTTTGTGCGAAATTCTCACTGTCGAGATTATGGCGTATAGGCAGCGCATAATACATACGACCCTGGTTGTAGTGTTTGGCAAGATTAGTGAAGTAATAGATATAGCTGACAAGCTGTGCGTCTGTAATAACCGCCGGATCAGCATTTATATAATTTGCCTTGAATATCACTTCATCCTTCTTTTTAAGAGTGACCCATCCGTCGCCCCCCTTGATGAATGCGGGTGCAAATTCAAAATATTCTTCAGCAAATTCAGCCAAATTTTCATGCTTGAACTCCACGTCCTGCCCGTTGACTACCACCAATAAGGGAACGTCGGTGTTCAACACTTTCTCATTTCTGGTGTCATCGCCCGGGAAATTGATGTATTCCACATATCCGCCGTTGATCACGTCGGGAATTCTATTGGCGTCGCCTTTCTTGTTGTAGTAAATGTTGGTCATCAATGTGGCCACAGCCTGCTGTTTCAGAGCCGTTTCGTCCCACCACAAACCATTCGAGAAATATTTGTCGGAAATTCCCTGAATGAAACCGGAAGCATCTGTTTTAGTTAAATCCACTCCGCTGTCCATATTATCGAAGATAAGCTGGGCGGTGAGTATGATGTGGGTGCCACAGCGCAGATAGGGCTTGGTGGCAAGATCTTCCTGGCTGAGCACTTTCGTGTCGAAGGTGTTTTCTACGGAATATTTGTTGTCGGTGCGGTCGGTGTAAGCGCTGTAAGGTTTATACACAAGGGTGTAGTCGTCTTTCTGCAATCCGTTGGCCGCGTTATAGTCGGCAGAATAGATGCTGTTGACGGTGGCGCTTGTCACTCCTTCCTCGTCGAATGCCTGGCGATACTGGTAGGGATAGAAACCTGTGCTATAGTTCTGGTCGATGCTCCAGTAGGATCTCTCCAGTTTCACGGAATTCCACAGCGTGTAGAAATTCTGTTCCACCTGCCAGGGATAGGCGCCGGGATTCTCCACCAGGTTCTTGAACATATAAGTGTTCTTCTCCAAGCCGTTTACACCCCAGTTCACAAGATTCACTTTCCAGTCGGTCTTTTCGTCTTTCGAGGGCACGCCTTCGGGCTGTTCATAATACATTCTGACATTGAACTTGTTTGTGCCGGGCACGATAATGCTTCCGGAGGCCTGGCCGAATGTGATGTTTCCATCCTTTATGATAAGAGTGTACTTCGCAAGGATTCTCTCCACAGTGAACCGGGTGAGGTTTTCCGGAAGTACGGCCTCTTCGATTGTTTCATAGAAGACGGGGCCGTCGGTGTTTAAAGGCACCACTGAGTGAAGCTGGTTTAGCTCGTCGACATAGAGAGATGACGACATAGTGAAGTAACCGTCGTACATTGCCATCGATTCGGGATCGTCGGTGTCTACCATATTAAGGTAGGTCAGCGCTGTCTTCACAGCATTGGTGCCGGCTGCTGTAAGAGCTGCATCCAGCTCTATTAGTCTTTCCGGGTCGCTATTAAGAATCACGAGCGCAAAGGCCGGGAGCTCAGTTGGGTTTTTTCCTGCCGGCTTCCTTGCCACATAGACATTGTCGGCTACTCCCTCCACTGTTGACGGTTTCTCCAAAGGACCGTTCCCATAGTAAGAATAATCAGATTTGAAGAATAGGACACTGTTGCTTTCGGAATTATCGATTATGGCACGTTCATCAGCGGATCCTTTGTTAAACCACTCGAAGTTCTCGTAATCATCATCGTATTCCTTGTGAGTAGACCTTGAGGCCACTCCGGATGTGCTTTGGTTGTCGACAAGTTGAAAACCGAAGAACGCATCCGAGGCAATACTTGGATCGGGATTCTTGTTGCCCCCCTCCGGCATTTCATCCTGACTGCAACCTGTCAGGACGAACACGCCGGCGGCGAATAACGTAATCCAAAATAGTCGTTTCATTAATATTAACCTCTAAATTTAGTTATTAAAAAATTTTGTCATTATTTAGCGAACTGTTTTGCAATTCTAAGCTGTTCAAGTTGTTGCTGAGCTGCGGGATGACCAAGCCTTGCAGCCTGTTCCATCATCCAGATGCCCTTGCCATAGTCTTTCTGCATACCGGCGAGAAGGCCTCGTGCATAGAGAGCCTCGGCGTTGTTGCCCGCTCTGTTGAGGTATCTTTCAGCCTGGGCGTAGTCGCCTCTTTGCATTGCCGACTGAGCTGCGTTGATGATTGCCACCTGGTCGTTGGGATACATCATAACGGCTGTTTCCATCACCTGGTTGTAATCGGGCGAGCCCGGTTCCATGGTCTGGGCCAGGAGATACATCTCGTTGAGCGAGAGTTTCGACGGCTGAGTGCGCATGATCTCAGCGATTTCCCCTATGTCGGTGAAGCCTCTGATCACATATTCTATCCTATAGTCTGAGTGACGAAGACCCGGGTAAACTGTCTGAAGCAGGAATTCATATTCTGCCGGGAAGTCGGTCTGGATCTTGGTGTTCTTAGGATCGGGAGCCAGGTTGGAGTCGATGATCTGAAGAATCTCAAACCTGTGAGGCAATGTGGATGATACCACATATTCTCTGAGTCCCTCCCAGTCTTCAGGCTCGTAAGAGGTCTGGATGAAGTTGAAGGGGAAGGAATAGAGCTGCTGCACATAGTTCTTGAGGGCTTCTGTTCTTCCTTTTGCAAGGCGGATATTGTTGTCGTAAGGACCTTCAGGCGAAGCAAAACCTTTAATCGAAAGCGATTTCACGGTTATGTCTTTGTCATTTCTGACAGAATCGATCGTAGCGATAATCTTGGCCAGCTCAACTGAGTTTCTGCGATAGTCGGGAAAGATTGTGGTGAGATTCACCGGGAAATCCACATAAGCCCTTCCGGTAAGCTCGCGTGTCTTTACTTCTTCAGCCACGGCAGCCATATATTTGAAATTGGGCTCATATTCCACCTGCAGGTATTGTGCCAGAAGCATCGGCTCGTAGATTTCAGGAGCCTTGCAGTTGGCGCAGCCATAGTCGGTGCGCTGGAGAATGAGGTTTGAGCCGTTCATCCAGGGTTCATATTCCACCACCTGGCTGAATTTCACCGGCTCCATGTTTTCATAATATCTCACGGATTCAGTGCTCTTCTTGAGGAAAGGCAGGAATCTTCCGCGCTCGTGCTGATACCAGCGTGTGCGGCCGTAGATCACCATTCCGGGAAGGGCCATTGTGTCTTGTTCGGTCACAATCATCGGAGTTAGCATCACTGCCTGATCTTTCTTGAGCTTAAGGTCGGAAAGATCCACTTGCATGGTGGCCACGAGTTCATCGTAGTTCCTTACTAGCGATGCATTCTTGCAGGATATCTGGGAATCTTCGGCGGCTGAAGAATTGAAAGCCACACCGCACACAAAGGCACCTGCCACCAAAAATTTAAATATATTCGAAGTTTTCATTGCCATTAATTTCTTTTAGAATACATAAACCAGGTTAAGGGCCGCTTTTGTCGGACCGACATATGTATGTTGTCTGTCACTAGCGATTTTTTTGGCACAAGCTAGGCAATTGTAAACATCATACCAGCCATGGATAAAACCTATGCCGATCTCGGCCTCGAAGTTCCAGTGCTTGTTGAGGATCCAGGAATATCCGTAGGCTATGCCTGCTCCCACACCCCAACCTTGGGCGCGATGGTCTTTGAGATGAGAGAATTTGGTGCCGAGGAAATCGAATCCGTTTTTCCAGTGGCCCCAGTTAAACTGGCCGCCGATGGCGTGGACACCCAGGAAGTGGCCGGCGAAATGGTCGCAAAACCAGTAGCGTGCCTCAGGCTGAAGCATCCAGTGCTTCCAGGTCTGTTTGTCGATGTTCCATCCGTTGAAGTTACCTGATATATCAAGCGACCATTTCGGTGCAAGTCCGAATTCTATACCGGCATTGATGGTAGCCGTCACATCATAGAGCAAATTGGTCTTGATGTTGACATTTTGAGCCTTTGCTCCAATTGTTGTTGCCAAAACAACGAGAAGAAGGCATAGTTTCTTTTTCATGAAGTGTTTGTAATTTTTTATTTGGTGATTGACTTTTGTTTCTTTTATTCATTAAGACCCCCATTTCAAGCCCTTTCCATTAAAATTGTCACCTGAAGGGTTTTTCCCTTCTGTGTGTTCCCCATGGACAGACTTTAACTTTTAATAGTGATCTTAAGGTTTCGCATAAAACTCAATTTATAAGTGATACTATAAAAAATTAATAGTCAAAATCACGGATAGGTTGTCCAAAATCGGTGTAAAGTTAATATAAATTAAGACTTTAGCAAAATTTTTATACTCTTTTTCACCCTCCCCCAATATTATCTTTCAGATTTTCAAATAGTTAGATCAGTCAGTTTCTATCAAAAAAGAAGGGACACGATGCCGAACATCGGTCTTTATTCTTTCATTTCCAAATGATTATTATCAAAAATACCCCAAATCAACGTAAGGACATTCTTCCCTGATGTGCCCCCAACAAACCGTTCCATCACCCCGTGATCCGGCATTAATAAGAATTGCAACATGTCAGAGACATGTCCTTTCTATGTTATGCTAAAAAGCCCTCCCGGAATCGGGAAGGCCTTTTATCATACATTTGCGTTTGTGTCTGCAGGTTTGAAATGCTGGTAGGGATGGTTGCAAGCAGGACATTTTTCCGGCGGCTCGATACCTTCGAAGATGTAGCCACAAACCAGACACTGCCATTTGATGGGTTGGTTGCCTATTACTTGAATGATAACAAGGAGATAGACAAGATAAGGGAGATTGGCAGATTCACCTCACAACAAGAAGACCAAAGAAACCCTTTAACTCGATGAAAGTTAAAGGGTTTCTTATTTTTGGTTATAAACTTTGTGAATATAATTGGAAATTATCTCTCAAGAATCCCTATTGGATATGTACCCATTTCCCCGTTTTCGGGTACATCTTCTAATTTATATGTACCCATTTCCCCGTTTTCGGGTACACGACAGTAATAATATGTACCCATAATGAATATATCGGGTACATGATTACGATGTTTAGTATCCCCTTGTCTTTTTTTGTACAGTTTAATTCAAATTAAATTTTTATCCTGGTATTGAATCATGGTTATGTATTAACCGACTCAATTTGTGGAGTTTGTTCATTTTGAGGCAAAGCATGAGAAACGAATAATTCCATTAATTCCCAATTTATATAGTAATTGTATCGACCAATCTTTACTTTTCTCAAAAGTCCTGTCTCTGCGATTTTATCCAGATATTTAGCAGCTGTCTTTCTTTGAACCATCATATCTTTACTCATAAATTCAATTTTGGTATATGGATGGTAAAAAAGATTATTAAGAAGTTCGTGCTTGTATTGCTGGCCAAAAATTGGCTTCAATATATTTTTATATTTTGCCATTAGAGTTGATATGCTTTTAACGAGATGAATCGTTTCTATCGCAGTTTCTTCAATTCCCTTTAACATAAAAATAATCCATGCTTCCCATTCTTTATAATTATTAGGTGCTTCATCTCGGATATCTTGTATTAAACGATAATATTCGCCTTTATTATGAGTAATATAACGACTTAAATATAGAATGGGTAAGTCAAGAAGAGTATTGGCTACAAGATATAAAATTAGAATAATACGCCCGGTTCTTCCGTTGCCATCATAAAAAGGGTGGATGCTCTCAAACTGATGATGAATTATAGCCATCTTAATAAGAGGGTCGATATCTTGTAATTCCGGAATGTTAATGTATTTTTCCAGATTATTCATAAGACGTTCTACTTCTGCCCCTGATTGAGGGGGGATATAAACAACTTCACCGGTAGACGACTTTAATTTAGTGCCGGGAACAGATCGGAAGCCTGCATTATTTTTTTCAAGTACTTGTTGAATAGCCTTGATTTCACGCAGAGTTAATAAATGATTCTTTCTAATCATTTCAAATCCTTTCTGCATAGCTTCGCGATAATTTAATACTTCTTTAGCTGCGGCATTACTTATCTCATTCTTTATATCTAATTCAGCACGATATAAATCATCAGACGTTGTAACAATGTTTTCCACTGCGGAACTATCTTTGGCTTCTTGAAGTACTAAAGAACTTAATAGAATATTTTCATTTGGAATAGTTAATGCCACTCCTTTCAACTCTGCAAGTTTACGACTCGCTTTATTTAGTTGACTAAGAATTTCTTTGGTTTCAAAGTCAAAGTCTATAGGAAGGTTAGGTATATCATATTCTTTTGCCATTGGTCGAATATTTTAAGATAGGTTAGACTGAAAAATAAGGTTATCAAAAGAATAGACTTCAAATTTGAAGTCGTGAGTGCCACTCACGAACTGAATTCCATCTTGTTTCAACTTTCGTTTAAGCCAACGCCAATAGTT
>JAFLTM010000050.1 GCA_022509225.1 Muribaculaceae bacterium | reverse complement strand
CTTCCTTCATCTGTTCATCAGACAAAACGGGAGTCAAAATGAAAACGGTTTCGTAACAATTCATAGTTATTAAGTTATTTAAAAATAATGCCCCGCATCTCTGTTGCGGAATCCGGCTGCAAAATTACATAAAATTTCCCACCCAGCAAAGTCTTCTTTCAATAACAAAAGATTTTGATGCTGATCCTGCCTGATATGCAGATGTGAAAAACCTGCACCATCGACTGGTTTGCGGCACAGCTACATTGCGACCGCAGGAATATCTACCGCATTTTCAAGAAAGACAATATCGATATACATCTCCTGGCACGGATATCACAGATTCTCGACCATCATTTCTTCAAAGACCTCTCCGAAGAAAAATCATAATCAGAGTGTCTTTAGGCAGAAAGAAAACTCCTATATGTATTTATCTAAATCCCTGAAATTATAAATTCCTGCCTTTGGATCCCCTGTCTCGGAAGTAATTCCATCATAAATTATAGCTGAGGAAATCACTTTATCGGGAAATGTCTTTTCAAAATATCTTATGTTCTTGAAAAAGTCCGGATTATATCCTGTAGAAGCCTTAATTTCAAAAAGGCTCAGGCCCTCCGGCCTTTCCAAAATCAAATCGATTTCTCTTCCTGTTTTATCCCTATAAAAACTTAACCGAGGTTTTTTCCCTGCGTTGAAAGACTTTTTTACAAAGTTGTTAACCACCAGATTTTCAAAAATCGCACCCCGGATAGGATAATTTTTTAACTGAATGTCATCGTTGATTCCGAGCAAAGTGCATAGTAACCCTGTGTCATAGAAATATAACTTAGGAGATTTAGTGAGGCGTTTATTGATATTTGTGCTCCATGGTGGCAGTAACCAAATTATATATGAAGTTTCAAGTACACTTATCCAGGCATCAATAGTTGCATTGGTCACACCGGTTTCAACTGCCAATGAATTCTTGTTTAGTTCAGTGCCTATTCTCCCGGCACACAATCCCAAAAATTTTATAAACTTGTTTAAATCTTTAACATTTAGAAGTTGACGTAGATCTTTTTCTACGTAGGTGTCTATGTAACTTTGAAGTATTGATTCCCTAAAATTTTGGGGTGAAATCCATATTTTGGGATATCCTCCACAAAACATTAATTCATTGGTAGATATTTCAGATCTTATATAATTTAGTATCTCATTTGTAGATAAGGGCAAAAGTGTTAGAGGGGCTGTTCTTCCGGCCATAGATTCGGAAACCTTAGACATTATGGAAACATTGCTACTGCCCGTGATAATAAATTTTCTATCTCTACCTAAATGAATGTCTTCATCAATAACAACCTGTAGCGCCTTGAATAAATCCGGTTCAATTTGTGCCTCATCAATAATTACCCCTTGAGAAAAACTGTTCAGATATCCCACCGGGTTTTCTTTAAAAAGTAGAGAAATCTGGATATTTTCCATATTAATATAAGGAAGCTCGGGGAAAAGATGTCGGCACAGTGTAGTCTTCCCTGACTGACGGGGTCCTGTCAAGGTGACTGATGGAAAAACTTTGAGTGAATTAACCAAAATGGGACTAAGATCCCTGTCAATGAAATTCATTAGCTTACGATATTTGTGGACAAATTTATAGAGCAACTATAAATTTGTCCACTAAATTAAACAATCCTTTGCAATCAAGCAAAAGAAATTTTCTAATTAAAAGAAAATCGTATGCCTATAAAGTCCTGTCAAAAAGAAACCTTGAAAGGCTTAAGAGAGATAACCCCGCAGCAAAAAGACTCGGAGAGGCTCGCAGCCCGTGGATAAAAGATAGACTCTACCATGAAATCGGGTGATGTCTTTGAATGTTCCTTTTTTTATGTTAAATCAGCCTGCGGTTATGGATCACTTCTTGTCAAAAAATTCTAAAGACAGTTCACCTAAAAGATATGTTGCGGGAATATCCCATGGACTGACACTTTTGAAAAAGCTATAATCTAGTATCAGATATGACAAAAAAAAATTGATTGTCGTCGCGACAACCAATCTTCAATTAACCTTAAAATCTAATACCATGAAAAACTCAATGCAAAATTAAAAAATAATTTTAAAACTATGCTTTAAAACATATAATAAATTTACATATTTAACTTTATTTAATTTTTATGTTAAGATAAGTTTAAAATTTTCCCTCAATTCGTTCGCTTCCCTTTAAAAATTCTTTCGATTTTGTTATTTAATACATCTATTGTAAATTTGATTTTAATTGAATAATCTTTCAATAAATCTATAAATGGAAAAGACAATTTATTTAAAATCATTGCTTATGGCAACTATTTGCGGAATAAGCATTGGCTGCAAACCGACAACCAAACTTGAATATCCCCAGGCACCATCCGACTCCTCAGTTACGGATGACTATTTCGGTACTGTAGTGGCTGATCCTTTCCGTCCTCTGGAAAATGACACAGCTCCGGCAACCCTCGAATGGGTAAAGGCTGAAAATGAGCTTACCGAATCTTATCTCGCCGCAATCCCCTACAGAGAGAAAATCAGGCAAAGACTCACAACACTCAACGACTATAAAAAAACCGGACTCTTTTCAAAAAGGAAAGACGGGAAATACTATTATTATGAAAACGACGGTTTGAAAAATCAAAGTGTGCTCTATCGCACGAATGACATCAACAAACCCGGAGAAGTTTTCCTGGACCCTAACACCCTTTCTGAAGATGGGACAGTGGCATTGCAGGGAACTTCCATGAACAATGACGGCAAGATAACTGCCTACATTATCTCACGAAGTGGTTCAGACTGGAATGAGATTTATCTGATGGATACGGAATCCGGCGAATTATTGTCCGACCATATTGAATGGGTTAAATTCTCAGGTGTGGATTGGCACGGCGACGGCTTCTACTACAGTTCCTACCCGATTCCCGAGGAGGGGAAGGAATTCTCCAATGCTAATGAAAATCACCAGATTTATTATCACAAAATCGGCACCCCGCAAAGTGAAGACACATTAGTTTATCAAGACCCAGCTAACCCGCTACATTTCCATTCTGCATACGTGCCTGAATCGGAAGACTATATGTTTGTGGTAGGAAGTGGTGAAGGTTTAGGAAATTCGGTGATTTTCAAAAATCTGAAAACTAATTCAGACTGGATAACTATGGAACCTTCCCAGGATTTCCAGATTAACATTATTGATGTCGAGGGTTCCAATGCCATCATACTCACCAATTTCAATGCCCCCAACAACAGGGTAATGAAAGTGAATCTAAACAAACCTGGAAAAGAAAACTGGAAAGAGATCATACCCCAGGGAGAAGGAGTGATTAAAAATGTATCCCCGGCAGGAGGCAGGCTACTCGTTGAGGTGGAAAAAGATGCCGCCGACCATCTTTATGAATATGATCCCGACGGATTGTTAATCCGTGAAGTTGAATTGCCAACATTCGGATCTGTGGCAGTTTCATCCGACAAGGATTCAGACGAAGTGTTTTATGCATTCTCTTCTTTCACCTCTCCCGCTTCGGTTTATTCTTTGGATATGAAAACCGGCGAGAGCAAGCTCATCCACTCAGCCAACATCGAGGGTGTGAATCTTGATGATTATGTAACTGAACAGGTTTTTTATCCCTCAACCGACGGAACGCAGATACCTATGTTCATTACTTATAAAAAAGGCCTTGAAAAGAACGGACAAAATCCTGTTTATCTTTACGGTTATGGCGGATTCAACATTTCGTTGACTCCTGATTTCTCACCCAACAGGCTTCTATGGCTTGAAAACGGAGGCATTTATGCACAGGCTAACCTGAGAGGTGGATCCGAATATGGAGAGGAATGGCACCAAGCAGGCACGAAACAAAACAAAATGAACGTCTTTAACGATTTCATTTCAGCTGCCGAATATTTGATAAGTAATGAATACACCTCACCCGAATTCATGACCATCGAGGGGGGAAGCAACGGTGGCCTTCTTGTAGGGGCAACCGTGAATCTCCGCCCCGATTTGTTTAAGGTGGCTATTCCAAGAGTGGGTGTAATGGATATGATGAGATATCATCTTTTCACTATAGGGTGGAACTGGGCCTCGGATTACGGACGTAGCGACGATTCAAAGGAGATGGCTGATTATCTGCTCTCCTACTCCCCTCTTCATAACATCAAGAATGATGGAACACCCTATCCTGCAATTTTGGTAACCACTGCCGACCATGACGACAGAGTTGTGCCGGCACACTCATTCAAATATGCAGCAACCCTTCAGGCTTCTGACACAGGTGATGCCCCTAAACTTATAAGAATAGATTCGAATGCAGGTCACGGTGGTGGCAAACCCACTGCCAAACGTATTGCCGAATACACTGATATTTATTCATTTATATTCAATAACCTCGGCATAGAACCTGAAACAAAATAAAATTCCTTGCTTTAAGAGGGTATGTCAAAATGTGATATTTTGGCGTGCCCTCTTCTTATTTTAATTCAACAACCGTAATCCCGGCTCCTCCAAACCTCACATCCTCGTCTTCCAGAGATTCTACTGCCGGATTAGACTTTAACTGACGGCGAATCACATCCTTAAGGATTCCATGTCCCGTGCCATGCAATATCCTCACCTTTGAAGCGTTGAACTGCAAAGCGTCATCAATAAAATAGACAACAGCCTGCATTGCTTCGTCTGCCCTCATTCCCCTAACATCTATCTCAGGTTTAAAATTGAGTTGTCGTTTCCGGCTTGCTGCATCAGAAATTTCGGATGAGGAGAAAACATATCCCTGAGACGGTTTGTCAACCGGTTTATTAACCTTTACGAGCCTTTTAAGATCAACGGTAGTTCTCAAATTACCGAATGCTACTTCAGCCTTATTTCCTGAAATTGACAGGATTTTACCTTCAGATCCACCATGATCCATTTTAACATAATCATCCTCCTTCAACACAATATTTTTCTGAAAAGAAGTCTCTGTGGCAGACTTCTCATTCTTAGCTCTCTTGCTCTTGTGTCTCGCAGGTTTTATCACCTCTTTACGGCTCTCTTCATGTAATTCTTTTTCCAGTTTCTCCTTGTAGGCAACAAGATCCTGTCTGACGGCTTTCGATTTCTCTTTGTCGGCCTGCGACTTTCTTATTTCACTGATCGACCTCTCTATCTGACGGTTGGCTCCCGACAAGATAGATTTAGCCTCTTCCCGTGCCTGCCTTAGAATTTCATTTCTTTTATTCTTTAAATCCTTGGCAGTGTCTTCATATTCTTCGAGAAGTTTGTTGAGCTTATTTTCTTTCTCCTTTATATCAAGCCTTTTGTTTTTCCAATATTTCCTGTCTCTTTGAATATCCATCAGGAATTTCTCGGAATCTACATATTCCGAACCAACCAAATCTTTGGCATTTGCCACAACAATTTCCGGCAATCCTATATTCCTTGCTATTTCCAAAGCAAAAGAACTCCCGGGCTGACCAATCGAAAGTTGGAAAGTGGGTCGAAGAAGCTGCCGGTCGTATGCCATGGCTCCATTTACGAATCCTTCAGTGTTGTCTGCAAAGATTTTCAGATTCTGATAGTGGGTAGTGATAATTCCAAAACAACCGCTTTTCCCCAACTGATCCAAAACAGCCTGTGCAATTGCCGCTCCTATCTGGGGCTCGGTGCCTGAACCCATTTCATCTACCAAAAACAGTGTAGAGGAATCAGCCTTGGAAAGAAAATATTTCATATTGGAAAGATGAGATGAATAGGTGCTCAAATCATTTTCCATTGACTGTTGATCGCCTATATCAATAAAAATATTGGAAAACAATCCCATGTGGGAATTACTATGAAGAGTGGGTAAAAGGCCGCATTGCATCATATATTGAACAGTGCCTACCGTTTTCAAAACCACAGACTTCCCGCCGGCATTAGGTCCGGATATTATCAATATCCTGTCTTTGGAACTGAGCGTGATATAAAGAGGCACAACCTCTCTGCCCTGGCTCCTTAAAGTCAACAACAATCCTGGATGAACTGCATGGAACCAATCTATTTCAGGTTTTTTCTCCAAAACAGGAAGCTGACCATCTGTTTCGATGGCAAAACGTGCTTTTGCCCTAATGAAATCGTAACGTGCCATCTTCTTGCATCCTTCTATAATATTGTCGAGTTCAGGATGCAAAAGTTCTGTCAACCTTGTGAGTATGTTTATAATTTCTTGTTCTTCATCAGCCTGAAGTGACCTCATACGGTTACCTGCCTCAAACACTTCCACCGGTTCTATAAACACTGTCTTGCCGGTTGAACTCGTGTCGTGCATTATTCCCTTTATATTCCTTCTGTTCACGGCATTCACCGGAATTACATAATGGCCTTCCCTTAAAGATGGGGAAACATCTTTATCCAGAAATCCCGCCCTTATATTTTCATCTATTATCTTGGCAAGAATTTTATGCATGGATTTGGATAGGGATTCTATTGATTTCCGTATTTCTCCCAGTTCCGGAGATGCATTATCGCGGATTTCACCCGATTTTTCAACACACCTGCAAATCTCCGACACAAGTTCCGGGAAAGCAGGAATCGATTCAAACTCTTTCTTAAGAAAGGAACCTGATATAAGAGAGTATTTGTCAGAATTAAAAAACCGGTTTAACTCTGACATTCCCATCATTGTCTTTGCTATTTTATACAGCTCTTCCCCATTTAGGAAGGAACCGGGAGTGAGCGTTCTCTTCAACCACTGAACAATGTCATAAAAAATAATATCAGGATGTTCCATGGGGGAACTGAGAATCCTTTTCATCTCCTCAACACAGTTTAATTCCCGACTGACAGTTTCGAACCTACTGTTGAACCGCATGGAATCTGCCAATTCTCTCCCCATTTCAGATTCACACTTCCCCTTTACATTCAACCTTATGGAGGTGAATCCGATTTTATTTTCAAAATCTGACGGATAAATCATAAACTTAACCTATAGGAATTGCAAGCAGGGGCAAATCCCTCTCAAAAAGCAATCTGTGAGCAATACCCGGATTGATAAGCCGCATAAAGGCATTTCTTCTCCTGTTAGGAACCACAATCATTTCCACTCCACGCTGAGACTCGAAATTATTGAAATCCAACATAAATGTCTTAGATGGAAATACTTCGTAGGAAAAGGTGGCAGCCGGATAATTCTTACTGAAATAATTCTTAAGATTAATAAGTTTATTCTTTAAATTTTTGTCTTGTTTTTCATTCAACGGGACAAGCGTGATGTCAACATCCGGATATTCAAACATCCTCATAAATGTGTCCATCGATATTAGATCATGCTGGTCAAGGTTACAAAAGAACACAAGTTCCTTAACATTGGTTATTCCGCTGAATTCACAATTTTCAGGTAAAGATAAAACAGGAACCTTACAGTTGTCAAGCACCTCAGCCGTTACACTCCCGATAAGCTGCTCCCCCTTTTTTTCTTTGGTTCGTGTCACCATAACCACCAAGGCCGGGGCATTCATCCGGCAATAATCCTTTATCACATCTTCGGCAACACCGTCTTCCATAACAGTCTTAAACTTCAAATCCGCTATCTTTCCTTCCTTTTGTTCCTCTCTGATTGAATCTACCAGATTTTTCAATTTTCTTTTGCCTTGAATCTGCAAGTCTCGACTGAGCTCGATCTCGTTATATTCTTCCTCCAATGAATTGTCGATACCTAAATTTGCAGATTCTTCAAGAGAAAAAGAGGCGTTGAAGATTGGGGTGGGATAAGCATGCAAGATAATGGGTTGCAAATCAAGCCTTGAAGCAATATCAAACCCGGCCGTGCATGCTTTCATACAATAATCGTTAAAATCAACGGGTATTAGCAGATTACCATTCTTGCCACTAAAAACAGTATCACGGTTTAAAGTCTCAAGATGTTCGATACTTTCAGTCACTTTTAGAGCCAACGGAACATCTTTCTCATGAATCATCACCCTCACTCCGGCTTCCACCGGCACACCTGACAATACAAACTTTTGGAGCCTGACTTCTATATCGTGAGCCTCCAGAATCCTCTTCAACATCATGGCATGACCATTGGTGTGAATGGCGAGTGTAATGAATTTATCTTCCATACCGGATACTTTTTTATTTTATAAGGGTGTGTCAAAAAATTGATTTTGACACACCCCCTCACGACCTCATTTTATATCTTTATCAAGCTTCTTTATTTTTCTCTTCAAGAATCTTAACAGCCATGTCGTAGATGGTTGTATCATCAAGCACAACAATTCCTCCGTCGGGTCCCGGCTCTATGTGCATACCCACATTTTTGCCAAATTGATAGTTCACACCACCGAAATAGTTACGTACAGTCTGCACCGTAAGATTAAGTTCGTCGGCAATTCTATGTGTGGCACCATCCGGAAGACTGTCTTTAAGTCTTCTAAGCTCATTGAAGGTAATTGTTTTGCTCATGGCAGTTTCTTTTGTTTATTTTGTTATTATTTTTAGTATAGGGATACCCCTGAATTAAGTCTCGCTAATTTATAATTTTTTTTGTTTACTACAAAGATTCCATACCAATATTCCCGAAGAAAAAAATTTCTATATTAAGCCTTTCTTAAAGAATCCGGTTCTTCATCTTTTCAGTAAAAAAACTTCCTTACCGTCAGTCTTCTCTCCCACTATATGCTCCATTGTCTCAAATTACGGCAATCTCTGTTGCCGGGACCCATCCTATATAGTCGGAATTCAATCTAACCTTATACCATGTCACTTCCCCGTTGGCATCAGTTTCCTGTGCTATTATTCTTAGCTTCGTCCCTCTTGTCAGAACATCCTCCTGATCTTCAGCAACCGGTTTGTCCGGCTCCGTGAGAAGATTCACCTTATAGGCTATAACAACACCATATTCATGACTATCGTAGGCAGAAGCCCCGATATAGGCTGTCACCAGGAAAACCATACTTAATCCAAGACAAATCATGCCTCCGAAAAAACCTGATTTTTTTAACAAAACATTTGAGCTATAGAGATATAAGGCCACAGCTCCTGCAAAGATAATAAAAAATGCGGCAGCCCATCCCGCCCAGACATTCGATGAGGTGTCTTCAGATATTTTTTTATGTATGTTCTGAAAAAAATTGGGTTCATCTTCCATCACTTTTCTCCTTTTACCATGTTGTTCAGCTTTATTGGCGTCGCTTATTTTTTCAGCAAGAAATTTAAGATTGGAGTTGATCATCTTATTGGCAGGATCAAGCTTCTTGGCTCTCTGATAGCACAACATGGCGTTACCAAGATCCCCGGAATTATAGTAGGCATTACCAAGGTTAAAAAGTAATGGTGCGGAAACACCCTGATTTGTTGCTATATCGGAATATATTTCTATGGACTTCTGATAATTCCCTTCATTGTATGCAGAATCTGCCATTGAAACCGATTCAACTGCAAAAACGCATATACAATTGAAGATTATTGTAAAAGCCGATATTATTATTCTATTAAACATATTCTGCAGTTTTCGATTTTCTGAACCCCTCTTCCAAATTATTCATCATATCAACTGTCTGCTCATATATTGTGTTCATATCGTTGGCAGAACCGGAAGGTGCATATTTCTCATATTCCACCTCATCCAGAAGATTGATGAATCCTTCAATCATATTGTCGGATATATCTCTCATGGCGAGTTTCCCGGCTACATTCTCCCGGCTTAATTCAGATGTTGGAATCTTTAATTTATCACCCACATATCCCCACAACGACCTGATAATCTCATCATAGAAATTCTCCTTGTCATTGCCTTTCATATAAATCATGGCCTTTCTGAGACGTTTTCTTGCCATCTTTCCTGCCTTCCTACTCTTCAAGGCTATCAGATCGGAATGTGATGAGAGATAAGACCGGTAGCTTACATAAGATACTATTAAGATTCCCAGAGGAATGATATAGAACAGCCAATATAAGAACCCATAGACATACGGACGATGGATAGTGGAGAGTTTCGACACCACAGGCAATAGCGTCGGATTGAATCGGGTTTTAATATTACTCTGCGATTTATCAGAGCCCTTTCCTTGTTCCACACCTATAGTGTATCCCTTTGCAACTGATGTTTCATACCTGTTAGAATCAGGATTGAAGTAAACAAGTTTAACATCCGGTATCTTGAATGTACCCGATTCAAGTGGCATAAAAGAATAGTCATACTTGATATCTCCGCTCACTGTTGATCTTCCTACATTCACATTTGATTCTGATGAAGGGGAATAAACTTCAAGTTCCGGCGGGAAAATCTGTGATAAATTTGGTAGAGTTATATATTTGATATTTCCCGATCCGGAAATATTATAAACTATTGAAGCAGCCTGATTGGAAACGAATTTTTGATCCGGGAGACTGGAAGTAAGCTTGAAATTACCCACTCCGCCCGAAAAGTCGGCAGGAATAGGCTTAGGCAAACCTTTTACATTGATTGTCAACTCATTTGGTGTCACATTAAGCTGTTTGGGTCTTGACACCGAAAGTCCTCCGAAGAAGGGGTCGTGATAAAATTCCCTTTCATCCACACTGACAGTGTAGGTGTTCCCCTTTATCTGCAATTTTCCCTCCTGTTGGGGGAAAATAATATATCTTGCAATTATGGCAGTGGCATAGGTCTTGTCGTTATACGTTTCGTAATCAAGAGATTCAGAAATATCTTTTGACTCTTCAACAACGAAACCATCGAATTTAGGAGATTCCGTGGCACCAATAAATTTTATCGCGTCATAAGACGAATAAAGCTTCACGGTATAGACCAACGCCTGTTGCACATAGGCTGAACTTTGAGAAATCTCCGCTCTCAAAAACAAATTTCCGTCACCTTTACCTATATATTCAGGTTTGTCAGGATCCGAAGACCTTCCGGCCGATGGAGAGGGGGTCTGGGGTTGAGCCGGCATCGGGGCACCGATGGCATAATTGACTGTGTTACTCTTAACCGACCCTACGCTTATAGGACCATAGCTATACTGACCCTCTTTTTCTGCCTTAAATGTGGCTGTGTAAGTGTATCTTACACTTTGAGTCATTTTCCCGCTTATATTGGTCATACTCGAAAAATGACCTGTCCTTTCAAAATATAGAAGCTTGGCTCCCGGCATATTGTCAGGTTTCGCGGGAGAGCCATCTAAATCTTCCACCTGAACCGACATATAGAAAATGTCTCCTACGGAAATCTCTCTCTTTCCTCTTCCCGGAGATATAGACAGAGTGACAGACTGGGCATATAGGTCTCCCGTGAATAACGCGATACCGATAATCATCCCAATCAATCCTGATAAACTTGTTCTTCTCTTCCGGAACATGAAAAGCTAAATTAAAATAATATCGTCACCAATTTTTCTTATTACGGTTCCTTCCCTTGCTTTTTTCTGCATTCTGGTTTGCAACCCGTGCCCTGGTCTGGTTCTCTTTGTTTTCAATAGCATTCAGGATCTGCTCGGCAGCTTGTTGGCTGATTGAAGACTGCGGTTGCTCTTGCGGCTGCTCCTGTTCGTCCTGATCTTGATTCTGGTCCTGATCCTGATCTTGGTCTTGGTTCTGCTCTTGATCTTTATCCTGGTCTTGGTCTTGGTTTTGATCTTGATCCTGATCCTGGTTTTGATCTTGATTATCCTGTTCCTGTTGTTTCAACTGTGCTATCCTCAAATTCCTGCGGGCATTATCATCATCCGGATTTAGTCTGAGAGCCTGTTTGTAATATTGAATAGCATTGCCATAATCATCATTATTAAAAGCGACATTTCCAAGATTATAGTTTGCCTTTGATGCGAGATCAGACCTGTTTTTACCAAGATTGGCGATCTGTTGCATATTCTTTATCCCTTCCTGCAAAATCTTCTTTGCCTGTGTCGTGGTGTCACCCGGTGTGGATCCTACTTTAATTTCAGATAAGCCAAGATTATAGCGGCCCACAACCGAAGATGGGTTCTCCTGCAAGGCCTCCTCATATAACTTCACCGCCTCTTTGTATTTACCATCTTCATAGAGACTGTTACCTTTTGTAATTAGATTTCGCTCTTTTTTCGTTGAAACCGGCTTCTGTTTATCTTCTGCAGCATAACAATAGAACGGCACGGTAAACAATAAAAAAATTCCAAACAGTCTTAAACGGTTCATACAGGATTTTCTTTTTTAAAGAAAGTGATTTTATCCAGCCATCCTATTTTTCTATCAAGGATGAAAATATCAAGAACTAACAATGCTAATGCGAAACATGCAAAAATAGGGAAAAGCTCATCATGAATCGCAGAAATACTTGATTCCAGTGAAGCTTTCTTCAGGGTGTCGAGCTGTTTATCCAGCTCGTTGAGCGCATCACGGTTCGAGGCATTGACATATATCCCTTTCCCGGCTTTTGCAATGGTTGCAGCAAGTTCTTCGTTCAACGATGTCAGTACCCTGTCACCTGTGGTAGGATCCATCATAAACGATCCGGTTTTCGATGGGATTGGCACAGGTGTCGAGGAGCCAACTCCAACCACATCGATCTGAATTCCGTCAGCAGCCGCCTTTTCCGCCGCATTCATCACACCCGGTTCGTCTTCAAGTTCTTCTGCGTCGGTGATTAAAATCACAGCTTTCCCAATATTTTTATTTTCGCTGAAAGATGATTGCGCCATCCGTATTGCTGAGCCTATATCCGTGCCCTGATTATCTATTTGGGAAGGATCTATGGAATTCAAGAACATTTTGGCGGAAACATAATCATTTGTGACAGGAATCAACGTATATGCATCACCGGCATACACAATAAGTCCCACCCTGTCATTATCAAGCCTATTAATCAATTTCTCAAGAATCAATTTAGATGTCCTCATCCTGTCAATTCCCTTTTCATCGGAAGTTGACGACGCCAGCATGGAATTACTTGCATCAACAGCAATGATGACTTCAATTCCTTCTTTCACAGTTTTTTCATCCTTCACTCCCCCCCAAGGTCTTGCCAGTGCAAATATTATCAAAAATAGAGCGGCCATCTCCAATGTCAATTTCACCGGCGGTTTATACGGGGAGACATCAGGCATCAAAGCTTTCAGAACATCAGGATTTCCAAATCGCTTTATTTTTTTTGACCTTGCGTAACGGGCCCATGTATACAACACCACAAAAAATGGTATCAATAGCAGTAGGAAAAGAAGACCCGGATATGCAAAACTAAACATATTGCGTATATATATATGTAATTAGGGGATTCTACGTAATATTGTGTATCTTAACAAAAGATAAAGGGTGAATGATGCCAAGGCGAGTATCAGCCAAGGCTTGAAGTTTTCTTCAGTATATGTGTATTTGTCTACATCAAGCACACTTTTTTCAAGAGAATCTATCTCTTCGAAAACTTTTTTCAAGACCTTTTCATCTTTTGCCCTGAAATATTTTCCATTCGTGGTTTCCGCAATAGATTGAAGGGATTCTTCATCTATCTTGGTTTCAATACTGGTGGAGGAGAAACCATAGGGATCCGTTATTTTGATGGTGCCATTTGTACCAACTCCGATCGTATAGACTCTCACCCCTTTTTGTCTGGCTATTTCCGCTGCGGTTGCAGGTGGAACCTCTCCGGCATTATTTGTACCGTCGGTCAGCAAAATAATGCTTTTTGATTTTGCATTTCCGGAAATGATGCGATTAACCGCACTAATCAATCCGTCGCCGATAGCAGTGCCGTCATGGAGATCTCCCATCTTGATATTGTCTATGGCATTCACAAGGGCTGCCCTGTCGTTGGTCAAAGGCATAACCGATAAACTTTCCCCTGCGAAGACCACAAGACCGATATTGTCGTTTTCCCTTTGGCTCACAAATTTTGATGCAACATCTTTTGCCGCCTCAAATCGTGTGGGTTCAAAATCCTGAGCGCTCATACTGCCGGAAATATCGAGGGCCAACACTATATCGGTTCCGTTTATCCTGGATGTATTGAAATGATCATGTGACTGCGGCCTCGCCAATGCCACGATTAAAGCCCCTATGGCAACCAATTGCAACACGAAACAGAAATGCATAAGGATAACTTTCCAACTCGTTGGAAGTTTTGCTACAGGCTTAGCCGAGGAAATTCCCAATGACGGATTCGCATTCTTATATTTCCATACATACCACGAAATCAGTGGAATATATAAAAGAAGAAGAAACAGTAATCCGGGATGTTTCATAAATCATTACCTCCTTTCCCGGAAGATTCTGTATTTTCAGTTTGTGACTCCTCCTTCTGAGGTATTGTTTCTTCAACAAATTTCAAGGCATTGTCATAAGCCGTGATGCTGTCGGCAGGTAATGGCCTCACCTTGGCAAACTTCACAAAATCAGCCACATTCAATATCTGCCTAACATAGTCTTTTTTATCTTTAAAATCACTTGCCATTATGCGGTCCATAATCTGGCGGGTGGTCATTTCCATGGCATTTATGCCGAATCTTTCAAAGAGATAAGAGCGCAGAATATCCGTAAGTCGTGTGAAATATTCTTTTTCCATGCCTTGCTCCCATAATTTTTCCTCCTTCAGTGTTTTCAGTTGTGAAAGTGCTTTTTCCCATGCTGTTTGTTCGGGTTTTGACAGCAACATTGGCAACCCTTTCTTTCCAAAGCGTTTCATTGACCATAAGAGCAATGCAACCGCAAGGAAAATTATCAGCCATAGCCACCAGAAATCCAATAACCAATCCGGCACAGGATCAAAGAAACTTTTCCCGTCAGGTTCGACCACAGGCGCAAAACCTGCTA
>JAFLTM010000005.1:35604-60818 GCA_022509225.1 Muribaculaceae bacterium | reverse complement strand
TGTCATCCCGACAACTAATCCTCTAACCTTAAATCTAATACCATGAAAAACACGAGTGCAAAGTTATAACATTTTTTGTAAAATAAGAAAAACTTTTGTTTAAAAATTTGATAAATTTTTAAATTTTTGTTTTGACAAAGGGAATCGTGAATAACATTTTTTAGTCTTATCGGCAAAAATATGGCAAAATGCCAAAATGCTAATTACTTCTCATAGATATATGATGACAAAAAATCAGAGCCGTGCATATATGGATGATAAAAATGAGTATATTTGCAGATAATGGAATCAAATGCCAACATCATTTAACTCAAAATAAATAATTATGTCAAAATCTATCAAAGGAACAAAAACCGAACACAATCTTCTTGCCTCATTTGCAGGAGAAAGCCAGGCACGCTCACGTTACACCATGTTTGCCCAAAAAGCCATCGAGGAGGGCTATGAACAAATTGCGGCAATTTTCCTGACAACTGCAGAACAGGAACTCAGCCATGCAAAACAATTCTTTTCACGTCTTGAAGGCGGAATGGTGGAAATCCAAGCTGCTTATCCGGCAGGCGTTGTGGGTACAACAAAAGAGAATCTTGCTGCCGCTGCCGCCGGTGAAAGAGAGGAATGGGGCGACCTTTATGCAAGTTTCGCCGACACTGCACAAGAAGAAGGATTCCCTGAAATAGCTCTCCTTTACAAGAATATAGCAAAAGTGGAAAAAATGCACGAAGAGCGCTATCTGAAACTCCTTGAGAGGGTCACAAAAGATGAAGTGTTCAAGAGTGAAGAGCCTGTGGTATGGTATTGCCGCAAATGTGGTTATGTAGTGGAAACCAAGTCAGCCCCGAAGAAATGCCCGGTTTGCGGTGTTCCTCAGGGATGGTTTGAAAGATTCCCCGAAAATTATTGATTCAAGAGAATATTTCCCTCAGCACCTCAGGCGCCTTTATACTGCTGATGCCTGGGAAATGGAAACTGTAGTAGTTCAATAACCCGTATAAAATCTGTCTCCGGCCGGCATTTGTCAGCCGGAGTCTTTTTATATTTGAAAAATTGAGTCTTGTCACGAACATAACATGCTTGGAATCATCCACGGGAAGAGTCATGACGCCTGCTTCTTCCGGATAGAGAAAAGAGCCGGAATTAAAATCAAAAACCTTCCCTTGTTCATAGCCTGAAACATCGGGTTTTATACCCGCATATGCCAACATAGAGACAAGGAAAGGAATGTGAAAATCGGAGATGCCTGATTCCATATTGTCGAGGTTTCTTATGGAATCTACAATAAAGTCATAAAGATTTTCCTCCGGCATGGAGGCCATCAGCAATCTATTGAGAAAGTCAGCCATGAAGATTGTGAGGGCACGTTTCTCATTATTGAAATAAATATCTTTCCACACTTCGTCAAGCGAAACTGAGCCGAGTCTCTGTAATTCAACGCCACTCCTGAAATTCAGATCAGTCGCTATCACGGAAAGCGGCATCAGGCGTGCTCTCCGAGCCTTGGAAGCTTTGCCGGATCCCACAGGAGAGATAAAAGAAAGTCTTCCACGGCTTCGCGTGAAAAGAGTTACGATGCTGTTTTTATCGTTATATTTCCTAACATTCAAGACAATGCCGGTGATTTTTTCTGTCATGACTCTAATTTATCAAAAAATTTTAACTTTCTAAAACCATTTCAAACCGAGTGTTGTTAATAGAGAAGAAAGAAAAAAATAACTATAACTAAACATAAAATTTACAACTATGGCTGACACAACAACCGCCACTCCAAGCATCAGGGGCACACGTACAGAGAAAAATCTTGCAAATGCATACGTAGCTGAATCAACTGCCTACACTCGTTATATTTTCTTTGCCAAGACTGCCAAGAAAGAGATGTATTATCATTTTTCAAATATTTTTCAGGAAACAGCTGACAATGAACTTCACCATGCCAAGATTTTCTTGAAATATCTTACTGAGGGCTCTGTGGTTACTGCTCCCGTTGGAATTGATGCAGGAATCCTGAAACCTACGGTTGAATGTTTGAAAGTCGCTGCAGAAGAGGAAGAAAGAGAAGGAGTTCAGGAATATACAAATTCTGCTGAGGTTGCAGAAGAGGAAGGCTTCCATGAAATTGCCGATCATTTCCGCGCAATCGCCACAATAGAGAATCGTCATAAAGAAAGATTCGACCTCATGAGATGGCAAATCGAAAATGACAAGGTATGGAAGCGTGACGAACCAATCAAATGGCAGTGTCTGGTATGCGGATATATATTCGAAGGGGTTCAGCCACCTGAAAAATGTCCGGCATGCAACCATCCTTATCAGCACTTCAAACCGGCTGATACGAATGCCAACGTATAAAACCTTATAATATTTTTATGTAGAAAGATATGCCGGTAGGTTGCCGGCATATTTTTTTGAATCATATTTATTTTTCAAATAATGAATATCCATTCAAAAGATTTATTTGCTTAATTTCGCAAAAAAATATTCCGATGGGTTTTTTCAATAAGATATTTAACCGCGACAAAAAAGAGAAACTGGATGCCGGCCTTCAAAAGACAAAAGAGGGTGTGTGGGGGAAGATATCCAGGGCTATAGCCGGAAAGAGCAAGATAGACGACGATGTGCTTGATGAACTCGAAGAATCATTCATCACGAGTGATGTTGGAGTTGACACAACATTAAAAATTATTGATAAGATCCGTGACCGGGTGGCTCGTGACAAATATGTAAATACTGAAGAACTCAACAGCCTGCTTTGTGAAGAGATCACTGATCTTCTGGCAAAACCTGACAATACCACAGCCGATTCTGAAGATTTCACGGTAAAAAAGGATGGTGTCCCTTATGTAATAATGGTGGTGGGAGTGAACGGCGTAGGCAAGACCACCACAATCGGGAAACTTGCAGCTCAATATAAGAAGGCGGGGAACAAAGTTATTTTAGGGGCTGCCGACACATTCCGTGCCGCGGCGATTGAGCAACTCGATATTTGGGGAGAAAGGGTCGGGGTGCCTGTGATAAAGCAAAAGATGGGTAGTGATCCGGCTGCTGTGGCTTTCGACACATTGAATTCTGCGAAAGCCCAGGGTGCAGATGTGGTTATAATTGACACAGCAGGGCGACTTCACAACAAGATAGGACTCATGAATGAACTCACTAAGATTAAAAATGTGATGAAAAGGGTGATTCCGGAAGCTCCTCAGGAGATTTTGCTTGTGCTTGACGGGTCAACCGGACAAAATGCTTTCGAACAGGCAAAGCAATTTGTTGCCGCGACAGAGGTCAACGCTTTGGCAGTTACTAAACTTGACGGCACCGCCAAAGGAGGGGTGGTGATAGGAATCAGCGATCAGTTCAAAATCCCTGTGAAGTATATAGGTATAGGTGAAGGAATTGACGACCTGCAGATTTTCCATCCGCAGGAATTTGTCAGCTCCCTCTTTTCTTTAGGATAGGATATCGATGCCGAAAAGATCTCGCGTGGATGTAATCTCACTCGGTTGTTCCAAAAATCTGGTAGAGACTGAACGCCTGTTGAAACAACTTGAGGCAAAAGGGTATGCGCCCTTTTTTGATTGTGAAAACCCGGTGGGTGAATATGTCGTGGTTAACACATGCGGATTTATTTCAGATGCCAAGGAGGAGTCTATAAACACCATACTGAGTCTGGCACAAAAGAAAAAAAACGGTGAGATAGGCAAGTTAGTAGTGATGGGATGTCTCTCGCAGAGATATCTTGAAGAATTGAAAAGGGAGATTCCGGAGGTTGACCATTGGTTCGGTAAATTCGACTGGACAGATTTTGTGGAATTACTCCCTTCACTCAAGCAAACCGAGGGAACTCCAAAGATTTGGGAACGAAAGCTAACCACACCCCCGCATAGTGCCTACCTGAAAATAGCGGAGGGTTGTAACAGGTTTTGTGCCTTTTGCGCCATCCCTCATATCACCGGCCGTTATCACTCAAGACCGATTGATGAGATATTGGAAGAGGTGAGGAGTCTCGTTGCACAAGGTGTGAAAGAATTCAATGTAATCGCACAGGATCTTTCATCTTATGGTACTGATATTTACGGGAAGAATAGCCTCGCGGTGCTGATTGATAGAATCGCCGACATCAAAGGTGTTGAATGGATACGACTCCATTACGCCTATCCTGCTGATTTTCCTGAAGATCTTATGGAAGTGATGAGGAAACGCGATAATGTGTGCAAATATCTCGATATTGCATTCCAGCATATATCGGATCCGGTTTTAAAAAACATGCGGCGTCATATTTCCCGTGGGGAAACTTTGAACTTGATAGCAAAACTTCGTCATGATGTGCCTGGAATAAGAATCAGAACCACATTGATGACTGGCTTCCCGGGTGAAGGTGAAAAAGAATTTGAGGAACTCAAGGAATTTGTTGCCTCTTGCAGATTTGACCGTATGGGCGCTTTCACATATTGTGAAGAAGACGACACATTCGCAGCCGCTAACCTGCAAGACATCATACCGGATGAAGAGAAAAAGAGGAGACTCGATATTATAATGGGGATGCAGCAGGAGATCTCTCAGGAATTAAACGAGCAGCTTGTGGGTACGGTTCAAAAAGTTCTGGTTGACCGAATAGAGGGAAAAATGGCATTCGGAAGAACCCAATATGATTCTCCGGAGGTGGATCCTGAGGTTGTGATCAATGAAATTAATCCTGATGTGAAACCCGGATCTTTCATTGATGTGAGAATTACTGAAGCCTATCCTTTTGAACTTATAGGGGTGCAAGATGGGAATAAGATTTGACAGGGATGCTAAAAGAGCCACCAATGGCCCCTTGATATTTTTCAGTGACGCAATGTCTGAAACAGCATTTTCCGAGGAAATCAGGGGAGCCATCTTAAGTGGTCTGTCGTTCTACAGCTATCGGCTTCCCGGAGACTTGATGATATCTTTCGGTTCGTCGGAAGGATATGTGGAGGGGATAGAAATGCCCGGTTTTGTGATAGGGAAATTTCATCCCCGACTTCCTTATCTCACGATACCATACAGGGGAGGTTCAAGAAACGAGGTGAATCAGGGCAAATATGAAATTCCGGTTACATCAACGGAATTTACTGAATATGCCATGGAGGTTGATGAAATCATCAGCTCATTGAAACAATCTGGGCATAGAGGCAAGGTGGTGGCGGCCAGAGTGATTGTTAAGGAGGAAACACTTGATCCGGCTGCGCTCTTTTTCACTCTTTTGAAAAAATATCCGGAAGCATTCGTGTTTTGTTTCAGCACTCCTGCCACGGGCTGCTGGATAGGTGCAAGTCCTGAACTGCTGTTGGAATCAGATGAAGGAATGCTAAACACCATGGCATTGGCAGGAACTCGTGAGGCTTTCACAGAGGGGGACTGGGATATGAAAAATGTGGAGGAGCAGGCTATGGTGACCGACTATATCGCCGATGTTTTCCAAAGAAATTCACTCAAACCTGAAATCGGTAAAAATTTCACGAAAAGAAGCGGTAATATAGAACATATTTGTACCCCGATCTCAACACAAATTGCACCGGGAGAAAATTTCAATATAGAAAAATTGCTCAGAGATCTTTCCCCCACACCGGCCTTGTGTGGGGAGCCCCGCGAATTCGCACTCGATATAATAGAAAGATATGAGGGATTCGACCGGGGATGTTACGGAGGATTCTGCGGTCCGTTTCATTCCCTCTCCGATTTTAGGTTAAATGTTGTGGTCAGGTGTGCTTCATTTAATGAAAGAAGATTCTGCGTGTATGCAGGAGGAGGGATAACTCTGAAATCGGATATACAGAAGGAATGGGAAGAAACCGGTGAAAAAGCAAAAGCCTTATTGGATCAGGAAATAGGGAAAGTTTGAAATTTATGATTAAATTTGCAATCGGAACGAAGTTATGATTCCTTTTCCTTCAATTGATAACTTATTGAATAAAACCAACTTTCAACAGATGCACAAAACAATATTCACATTTATCATAGCTATCGGCCTTTTGTCGGGTCAAAATGCCGGAGCACAAAGAAAAGAGGCAGGAATTTCAAAGTTTTGGGGAGAGACAAAAGACTGGTGTGAGAGTCACGGAGTTGCGAACCATCTTGATGCAGGCATTTCCTTAAGCACTATGGGCCTGGGTCTGGAGGTTAAGACCCCTGTTACAAAATGGGTGGATCTTCGTCTTGGAGTTGACTGGTTGCCGCGATTCAATGTGAACATGGATTTCAATCTATCTACTTTTGAGGATGGTGTTCCGACCGGAAATTTTGCTCATGTTCAGGATCTCGTGTATCAGATGACCGGCATCGAGATGGATGAGAATGTCGGCATGAAAGGAAAGGCAAGCATGACAAATTTCAAATTTCTTGTAGATGTCTATCCTATTCAAGACAACAGGCATTGGAAAGTCACGGCTGGTTTTTATGCCGGCACCGCCCGGATAGCAAAAGCAGTGAATGACTATGATGAAACCCCTACACTTGTAGGTTTGAACATCTATAACCGTGCCTACGATTATTTCACCAACCTTGAAAGCATCTACGATGTTCCGTTAGGAGGGGGCACATATATGAATCCCGAGACAGTGGAGAAACTTCAGGAAAAATTCCGTAATTATGGACTTATGGGAATACATATAGGTGATTTTAAAGACGGCTCACCTTACCTGATGGATCCTTCTCCTGATGGCACCATTTCTGCGAAAGCTATAGTAAACCATTTCAAGCCATATCTCGGTATCGGATACTCCACAGACCTTGACAAAGCAAAAAAATGGCATCTTGGCGTTGATCTCGGAGCCTTGTTCTGGGGTGGTTCACCAAAGGTTATCAATCATGACTACAACACGGGCACAAATATCAATTTCACCAAAGATCTGGTTAATGTGAGAGGGAAGGTAGGCGACTATCTGGATATAGTTAAGGCTCTCCCCGTTTATCCTGTGTTGGCAGTGAGAGTGTCTTATTCCATCTTCTAAACCTGCTGAGAATTGGGGAGCCGGAGAGGTTTTGTAGCGGCAATTCTTATAATATCGCTGATTCTTTTTTGCTGTTGCACCACGCCAAAATCCGTGGAGGGGGATACTGCATATTCCAACGGGGAATACTTCGAGGCACAAAAAATATATCGAAAGGTTTACGATAGTCTCAAAAAAAAGGATGAAAGAAAGCTCAAAGGGGAAACCGCCTACAAACTGGGGCTTTGTTACTATAAATTGGGAATGTCGGCAAGGGCGTCCTCTGCTTTTAGAAATGCGATAAGATATGATGGCGAAGACTCCACGGCCTATTATTATCTTGGGAAAACGCTTCAGATGGAGGGAAAATATGATGAAGCGACAAAGGCCTTTCTTTCATATCTCGAATATAACCCCGACGACAAAAGAGCTATTGAAGCTGTGAAAGGGTGTAAAACAGGCAAACAGAAGGGAATGGAAAGCCGCTATAAGGTTCAGGCCTTTAAAACATTTAATTCCACGAGATCTGATTATGCGCCCATGTATGCCCCCGGAGACAATGATAAGATATATTTCACTTCAAGTTCCGAGAAATCTACCGGAGATTTCAGATCAGGGGTAACGGGTCAGAAAGGGGGCGACATATATGTGAGCCGTAAAAACGAGCATGGAGAATGGATGGCGCCCACTCCAGTGGAAGGAGAGGTCAATACCGGAGCCGATGAGGGAGTTGTGAGTTTTTCTCCCGACGGACGTACAATGTATTTCAGCAGGTCTTCCCAAACTGCAAATTCAAACACTACAGTTGAAATATTCACATCCAGACTTGAAGATGCCACATGGAGCGAACCTGAAAAACTGGAAATATTTGGCGACAGTTTGTTTTCAGCCGGTCATCCGGCCGTGTCGGCTGACGGCCGTTTCCTATATTTTGTTAGTGACAGACCGGGAGGGTTTGGCGGGCTTGATATTTGGAGAATAAAACTTGACGGACGAGAACCCTATCCGGTGAACATGGGGCCGCAGATTAATACTCCCGGGAACGAAATGTTCCCTTATTCCCGTAACGATTCATTGCTATATTTTGCTTCTGACGGTCATCCGGGTTTCGGTGGACTCGATATCTTCATGGCAAATTTGAATTCAACGGGAGATTATTGGAGTGTGGAGAATCTTGGCAAACCAATCAACAGCAGTGCTGATGACTTTGGCATAACTTTCGGTGCAGGTGAAAACGGTTTCTTCAGTTCCAACAGGAATGACACAAGGGGTTATGACAACATCTATAGTTTCACATTGCCTGATTTGAATGTAACCATATCCGGATATGTAACCGATAGGGAGGGGGAACCCGTGGGAGGTGCCATCGTAAGAATAGTCGGAGACAACGGCATAAACCGGAAAGAGATAACCAGAAATGACGGAGGGTTCGATTTCAAGATAGATCCGGGTGTGAGATATGTCATGAAAGCCGGTGCTGATGGATATTTGAACATGCGGCAGGAATTTGCAAGTGACCCGGAAGAAGAGGATGCGGCTTATGATGTTGAGTTCCGTCTGGCAGCAATAAATAAACCACAGGTCATAGAAAATATTTTTTATGACTTCGACAAAGCAATTTTGCGACCTGAATCACGTGACGCATTGGAGGAAATAATAGCGATGCTTGAAGAAAATCCACATGTCACGATAGAGTTTGGGGCACATACCGACCGTAAAGGTGCCGAATCTTATAATCTGAATTTGTCGGAGCGGAGGGCAAAGAGTGTGGTTGATTATCTCGTAATGGCCGGCGTGGAGCCGTCGAGGCTATCTTATAAAGGTTACGGTGAAAGCGAACCAAAGAAAGTGACAAGAAGGATCCACACCCTATATCCGCAATTTGAAATAGGGGTGGTTTTAGACGAGGATTTTATATCGGGTTTGGAACCGGAAGATCAAGAGGCTGCCGACCAGATAAACCGTCGCACTGAATTCCGGATAATGTCGGTGGATTTCAATCTGTTTTAGAAGATTGAAAAATCTGATTTGGCGGATATTGGTTTTTTAACTCATTTTTTTTAATTTTGTGTTAGTTAGGAGAAGGTGTGACCAAAACACTAATCCCTCCTTTGACCATCAAAATGAGTGACAAAGAAAAAGATTTTGATCTTCAGACCCAATTACAGGAAGTAATAGAAGAAGTTAACGATTCCTCAATGACTCTGGGTCTGGTTGGCAATTATTCCGATACAGATGAAACAAGATTTCTTCTCACACCTGAAGGCTCAGGCTTGCTGACATCGTCGGGCCTCCGGCTATTGATGGAAAAGGGAGCTGCAAACGATATAAGTTTTTCCGATAGCAGTTATCGCGAATTCGGTGTCAATATAGTGACAAAGGCGGAGGCTTTGAAAGCAGATATAGTGTTGTCTTATCGACCGCTCCATGCACATGACATACATAAAATGAAGAAAGGAGCCGCCTTGTTCACAATGATGGGTTCGGGTCTTTTTGATGTGAATGTAATCAAAGCTCTGCTCGATAAAGATATAACATGCGGATGTCTTGACAATGTATTGAGCCATAATGATGAGCCCGTGTTTGCCAATATAGTTGATGAGATAGATGGTAGAGGTTCAATTATCTATGCTCAGGAATTTTTATCTTACATGGGCGGCGGAAAGGGTGTCCTGCTTGCAGGCGTGGCAGGAATCAATCCATGCGAGGTGCTGATTATAGGTGATGGCACTGTTGTTTATTCAGCAGCAAAGGCAGCCATTGCTGCAGGGGCCTATGTCACCCTGATGAACAATGATATTTCGGCTTTGCAAAGAGCCAAGCAGATCTGCGGCGACAATCTGAACACCATAGCTATCCATCCTAAAGTATTGTTCAACAAGGTGAAATCTGCCGATGTTATCCTGATTGGAGAATGCACCCGTGAGTTTGAGTTCCCGAAAAATCTGTCGCCTGCATTAAAAGATTCCGTTTACCTTTTGAATTTCAGGGAAACGCATCCGTCGATTTCAGTTCCTCGCACGGTTGCAATGGCACTCTCGAACGTATTGGTCAATTTCTTTGACGAGGTTATTGTCAAGGGAGGCTTGCATCACATGATAGCGTCGACACCCGGTGTCCAGGCAGGCATGGTGACTTACCGGGGCAAACTGGTTGACAAACTCATAGGATCTTTCCTGAATATGCCAAGTGTCGACATCAAAGTGATGTTGGCGGCTCAGAATTGAAAACACTAATACATATTCTCACAGCCAACCGTTGGGGAGGAATAGAGCGTTACGCCCTTGACATCTGCCGGCATTACAGCAATCTTGGGTGGGATGTTGCCGCCCTCACTCGTGATGCCAAAGCTGTTGACGATATGTTTGTGAGCTCCGGTATCCCGATATTGCATGCACCTTTGAACGGCATGTGGGATTTCAGATCGATAAGGTTGCTGTCGAAAAAAATTAAGGAGACGGAATGGCCGGTGATAATCCATGCCCACGGATTCAGGAATGTTTTCACCGCTCTGGCTGCCCGCAGATTTTCCGGCAAGAAAGACACCAAAGTGATAGTCACACGACATAAGGTGAGACGAGGTGTGGATTCCTGGATTCTGAGAAAAATTTATCAGAATGTGGATGAGATAGTGTTTGTGTCGCGAGCCGCTCGCGACAGGTTCCTCTCGACCTGGCACAACAAAATACTTCCTTTTCCGACATCAAGGATACATGTGATCCATAATAGCCTGAATTTCCTGACCTCACCTTATCAAAAGCCACAACACCAACACCCTGTCACTGCCATGTTTCACGGACCTTTAAAGTCAGGCAAAGGACTTGAATATCTGATTGATGCCATGTCGTTGCTAAAAGGGAAGAGGATCAGACTAAAAATAGTGGGGAGCGGCACATCAGATTATGTCGACAAATTGCGCCGCCGTGCTATATCGCGAGGTGTGATGGAATCAATAGACTGGGTGAAACACACCGACAATCCGATTCCTTTAATCATGGAATGTGATTTCGGGGTCTTGCCGTCGGTCGACAGAGAAGCTTTCGGTCTGTCGAATGTGGAATACATGGCAGCGGGTCGCCCTCAGATTTGTTCTTCCAACGGTGCCCAGCCAGAATATATTACAGATGGACGCGAAGGGTTTCTGATACCCCCTGGCAACGCCGCTTTCCTTGCTGAAACTATGGAAAAGCTTGCCGGTAATCCTGAATTGCGAGAGAACATGGGCAGACTCGCACTCCAAACGTTCAATGAACGATTGTCGTGGGCCAATTTCATCAGTAAATTTTCAATAATATACTATTAGGACATTAAAAAATCAGGGAAATAGTCCTTAATGTGCGTCAAGCCAGTTTGAGGCAACACCGCTTGATGCCGTGAGCCTCACGTCGCCCTTATATGCATTTTCCATTGAAGATGTCACAATTTCCTGCAATTTCGGCAATTCTTCCGGCACCACGTCAAAATTGAGCTCATCGTGAACCTGCATAATCATTTTGGATTGCAGACCGTTTTCGGTGATTTTTTTATCAATTTCAACCATGGCAACCTTGATTATATCCGCTGCCGACCCTTGAATCGGAGCATTTATGGCATTCCTTTCTGCATAGCCTCTCACCACAGGATTTTTACTATTGATGTCAGGGAGTCTTCTCTTTCTTCCCATATTGGTGCTGACATATCCGTTTTCACGTGCGCTCTCAACGGAATCATGCATGTATCTCTTGATGGTTGGAAAGGTTTCGAAATAGTTGTCGATCAGTTCCTTGGCTTCTGACCTTGGTATTCCGAGACGGGATGAAAGACCGAAGGCTGATATTCCGTATAAAATACCGAAATTGGCTGTCTTGGCGTGACGTCTTTCATCTGGAGACACCTCTTCCGGAGATTTATGGTAGATTTTTGCAGCAGTTATAGCATGAATGTCGTCGCCCTTCCTGAATGCCTCGAGCATTGTCGGGTCATGTGCAAAATCTGATACAAGCCTTAGTTCAATCTGTGAGTAATCTGCAGAAAGAAAGAGATGCCCCTTGTCAGCTATAAAAGCCCTTCTGATTTCTCTGCCCTGTTCCTCTCTCACCGGGATATTTTGCAAGTTGGGTGCAGATGATGATATTCGTCCTGTGGCAGTTACTGTCTGGTTATAGACTGTGTGAACCTTCCCTGACACCGGGTTAATTGCTGCCGGCAGAGCTGTGAGATACGTGGTGAGCAGTTTTTTGAGTTGACGGTATTCAAGAATTTTTCCAACAATAGGATTTTTCCCGGCAATTTTTTCCAAGACATCTTCACTTGTGGAATATTGTCCGGTCTTGGTCTTTTTTGCCTTTGTGTCAAGTTGAAGCTTGTCGAACAGAATTTCACCAACTTTTGAAGGGGAACCTATATTGAATGTTTCACCCGCCAGTTCGAAAATTTCTTGTTCAAGGATATCCAGACGTCTTTGCAATTCAGCGGCAGCTTCGTTCAATGCCTCCACGTCTAAGCGAACGCCGGCAATCTCCATTTTTGCAAGAACGGCCGAGAGGGGGAGTTCCACATCATTCAGAAGGCTTACAGCACCCTCTTCTGAGACCTCTTTTTCCAGGATCGGTTTCAGGCGTAGAGCCACCGCCGCCTGATGGCATGCATAAAGAGCTGTCTCCTCAAGAGAAGACACAGTTGACTTTCCACCCCGTTTTACAGTAAAAACTGGTTCCGGAGGCATCGTATCTCCCAGATATCTTGAAGCGAGGGTATCGGCTGAATGACGCATTTCAGGCTGAATCAGATAATGAGCCACGGAGATATCGAAATAGTTTGAAAGCGGAATGTTATTATCGTTTCGGAGTCTATGCGCCAACACATAATCTCTCTTTGCCTGGAACGTCACTTTCATTATATCGGGTCTGGCCATGAGATCCAGTATCAGGGCCATCCCTTCACTGAAACCATAGGGAATATAGTAAGCTTCAGTGTCATTGACCGCGATTGCTCCACCCTTGATCAATGCCTCCATGTCATTTTCACCATCGGCGACTATACAGATGCCGCAACTTCCAACAAGCAGCAGGGATGACAATAAGTCAAGGGTTCTTTGATCAGAAACTATTTTCCATTCCACCGGTCTTGAATCACTTTGCATAGGTTTCTCGGAATCAACAGAATCTTCAAAATCCGATGCATCAAACAGAGAGTCTGATTTTGAATAATTATTATCATTCAGTCTTTTTTCAACCCTGTCTTTCAAAGACTTGAATTCTAATTCCTTGAAAATGGCAAAAAGTTTCTCTTTATTTTCAGGTTTTCTAACAAGGTTATCAGGTGTCAAACCAACCGGCACGTCAGTTCTTATAGTCGCGAGGAAATAGGAATCAAGTATCTGTTGGCGGTTTTCTTCCACTTTCTTTTTTAAAGCGCCCTTAAGTTCATCGCTTCGTTTCAGGAGTTCATCTACGCTCCCAAATTCTTCTATGAGTTTGACGGCTGTTTTTTCACCGATACCCGGACAACCCGGTATATTGTCGATGCCGTCACCCATAAGGGCGAGCAGGTCTATCACCTGACCGGTGTTTTTTATGCCATATCTCGCGCAGACCTCTTCTTCTCCTCGAAGTTCAAAATCTTGACCACGGTAGGAGGGTTTGTATTGAAGGATCTTGGGGCTGACAAGTTGCCCGAAATCTTTGTCAGGAGTCATCATGTAAGTGGTGAAACCCTCTTTTTCGGCTTTTTTTGCCATGGTTCCGATAACATCGTCAGCCTCGAAACCATCAACCTCGATTATAGGGATATTGTATGCCTTTATGATCTCTTTTATGATGGGAACCGACAGTTTTATGTCTTCGGGAGTAGACTCCCGTTTTGCCTTATAGGAACTGTCGGCCTCACTGCGGAAAGTTGGGCCTTGTGGATCGAAACAAACTGCTATGTGCGTAGGTTTCTCTTTACGCAAGATTTCCTCCAACGTGTTCACAAATCCGAAAATGGCAGAAGTGTTGAATCCTCCCTGTGTGAGTCTCGGCATTTTAATAAGTGCGTAATAGGCACGGAAAATCAGAGCATAAGCATCAAGAAGGAACAGTCTTTTTTCTTCCATGTGGGGAGAAGGTTTAAATAATTATGACCCTTGTCAAGTTGGTTGTTGCAAATATAATATAAAGTAGGTTGGCATGCAATGTTTGAAAGGATAGTTTTATTTAACGTTTTTTTAACCTAAAAAGATGTTGTAAAACCTAATAAACATAAAACTTTTATTAAATTTGCAGATAGAATAGATGGATGCGCTAACACACATACAAAAGAGGTTGGAGCCGGAGCTTGACCATATGAATCGTATCATACGGGAAGCATTGCACACAGACAACGAAATGATGAATCATGTTGTCAACAACTATCTTCAGACCAAGGGGAAACAAATCCGACCTATCATGGTGATTCTGAGCGCAAAATTTTTTGGAGACGTCAACGAACATGTTCTTCATGCGAGCGCTGCGCTCGAAATGCTGCATAACGCCTCTCTAATACATGATGACGTGGTGGATGAAACTTTCCTCAGGAGAGGCAAAAACACCATCAATAATGAATGGGGCAACCATATCGCAGTTCTTGTAGGTGACTATTTTGTGGCAAATGCCCTTGCTGCAAGTATTTCAACCGGGAATCTTTCAATCATCTCGTCGCTTTCCAACCTTGGGAAAGAGCTGTCGCTGGGAGAGGTGGATCAGATTTGCAATGTGCGGGATCATCGTTTTGACGAATCTCATTACATATCAATGATTCGTAAAAAAACGGCCTCCCTGTTTATGAATTGTGTGAAAATGGGAGCAGAGGCTGTAAATGTCAAGCCGGAGGAATACACACCTCTTATGAAATTCGCTGAGATCCTTGGTCTATGTTTCCAGATCCGTGATGACATATTCGATTATTTTGAGGATAAACTTATAGGAAAGCCCACGGGTAATGACCTCCGGGAGGGTAAGGTGACACTTCCTCTACTCTATGCATTCGGAGAATCACAGGAAACCGGGAAAGAAATGCAGAAACTTCTTATGAAGGGAGATTTGAGTGAAAACGAGATATCCGTTCTTGTGGATTTTGCCAAAGAGTCGGGAGGCGTTGACTATGCATTCTCAAAAATGAGGAAAATGCAGCTTGAGGCTGACAAATTGCTTGATGTTTATCCTGACTCCGAATGGAAAACAGCTTTCAAGGAGCTTTTTGAATATATCATCTCCCGCGACCGATAAAATCTTATCCGATTGTTACTCCCATACATGTTGCCGCATATTCCCGAGGCCGGTTGCGATGAAGCCGGCAGAGGTTGTCTTGCGGGGCCTGTGGCATGCGCCGCAGTGATTCTTCCCGAAAATTTCAGTTGCCCGGATTTGAACGACAGTAAACAATTATCGGAGAAGAAGAGGTGTGAATTGCGTCCGGTCATTGAGGAAAATGCAATAGCCTGGGCTGTGGTCATGATCTCTCCCCAAACAATTGATGAGATAAACATTCTGAATGCCTCAATATTCGGAATGCATGAAGCATTGAAAAGATTAAAAGTCAAGCCGCAACATATCTTGGTTGATGGGAACAGATTTAAGCCTTTTGAAGACATACCCCACACAACCGTTGTAAAAGGAGATGCAAAATATATGTCGGTGGCGGCTGCCTCAATCCTGGCTAAAACACACAGGGATGAACTTATGGAGAGACTTTCCGGTGAATTCCCGGGATATGGATGGGAACAAAACAAGGGTTATCCCACAAAGGCTCATCGCGAAGCGTTAAAGGAAATAGGTCTGACGCCATGGCATCGTGTCACATTTGAAGGTTGTCGGATTTGATATGTGGGAATAAAGTTTACAGTAATATTCGGGCAAAAACCATTATCTTTGCAGTATTATGGCAAATCAAGAACTAAACGAACAGGAAATTGGCAGGCGCAACAGCATGCAGGCTTTACGGGAAAGAGGAATTGAACCCTATCCTGCTGCCGAATATAAGGTGACAGGTTATTCACGAGAAATAAAAGAAAAATTCAAGGATGGAGAAGAGCCTCCGCGAGAAGTGGCCGTTGCGGGCCGAATAATGAGCCGCCGGATAATGGGGAAAGCCTCTTTCATGGAATTGCAAGACAGTGAGGGTAGAATTCAGATTTATGTAAGTCGGGATGACATCTGCCCGGGAGAAGACAAGGATATGTATAATGTGGTATTCAAAAAGCTTCTCGATATCGGCGATTTTATCGGAGTGAAAGGATTCGTATTCCGCACACAGATGGGGGAAATTTCGATACATGCCCAAGAGATCACTGTCCTTTCAAAAAGTCTCAGGCCATTGCCGATAGTGAAAATGAAGGATGGGAAAGCCTATGACGCATTCACCGATCCTGAACAGAGATACCGTCAGAGATACGTTGACCTTGTTGTAAATCCGAGAATCAAAGATATTTTCCTTAAAAGGACGAAGATGTTCAACTCCATGCGTGAGTATTTTAATTCTCACGGGTATGTGGAGGTTGAGACACCGATTCTGCAGAGTATCCCTGGTGGTGCCGCCGCACGTCCCTTTATCACTCATCACAATGCCTTGGATATCCCCCTTTATTTGCGTATAGCAGATGAGCTCTATCTCAAGAGATTGATTGTGGGTGGGTTTGAAGGTGTGTATGAATTCTCAAAAAATTTCCGTAATGAGGGGATGGACCGCACCCATAATCCTGAATTCACATGCATGGAAATATATGTGGCCTACAAGGATTATAACTGGATGATGGAATTCACTGAAAAGATGCTCGAGAAGATTTGCCTTGATGTAAACGGATCAACCGAGGTTACTGTCGGAGACAACGTAATCTCATTCAAAGCCCCATATCCGCGTGTCACAATGGCTCAGGCAATCCTTGACAAAACCGGTTTCGACATAACCGGAAAATCGGAAGAAGAGTTGAGGGAGTTTTGCCTTAAAAACGGAATAGAGGTTGATAAATCATTCGGCAAGGGAAAACTTATAGATGAGATTTTTGGAGAAAAATGTGAAGGTTCATTTATTCAGCCCACTTTCATTATAGATTATCCCATAGAGATGTCGCCACTCACAAAACGACACCGCAACAATCCGGAACTTACCGAACGGTTCGAACTCATGGTCAACGGAAAGGAGCTTGCCAACGCTTATTCGGAGTTAAATGATCCGATAGACCAGTATGAAAGGTTTGTGGAGCAGATGAAACTTGCCGACAAAGGAGACGATGAGGCAATGATAATAGATGCCGACTTTATCCGGGCACTTGAATATGGAATGCCCCCGACATCAGGAATGGGTATCGGAATGGATAGACTTGCAATGCTGATGACCGGGCAGTCGGCGATTCAGGAAGTGCTTTTGTTCCCGCAGATGCGTCCGGAAAAAAGGAGCACCACATCAGAAGATAAAGAAGAGGCATAATGGATAAATTAGGCAAGATAGCGGTTATAGGTTCGGGAAGCTGGGCAACGGCGCTTGCCAAACTTCTGCTCAACAATAATGCCAGGATCAATTGGTATGTTAGAAGGTCAGACAGGATTGAGGATTTTTTACGCTATCACAGGAATCCGGTTTATCTCACAGATGTGAGTTTTGATACCCACAGGATAGATTTCTTTTCAGATATCAACTCTGCCCTGGCGAATTCAGATACGGCTATAATTGCAATACCCTCTCCGTTCTTTAAGGAAGAGGCCGATAAGATCACTGTTTCCATGAAGCATAGGAACGTGGTGTCGGCGGTTAAGGGTATAGTGCCGGGTGAAAATAAGATCATTACTGAATATTTTGCCGAACACTTCGGGTGTGCAGACTCCAATCTATTGGTTATAGGTGGTCCGTGTCATGCTGAGGAGATTGCCCTTGATCATCTAAGTTATCTCACCATCGGTTGCCACGACCCGGTGAAAGGCGCGAACTTTGCCCGTTCGATTGCCGGTTCTCGCCTAAAGACAATAGTGTCGTTGGATGTGGCCGGAATAGAATATGCAGCGGTCCTGAAAAACGTGTATGCGATAGGTGCCGGTATCGTTGACGGAATGAAAGGGGGCGACAATTTCAAAGCCATGCTTGTCAGCAATGCCATCAGGGAGATGCGTCGTTTTGTAGATGTGGCGGCTCCTATGGACTGCCGCCGGGATATTGACCGTTCTGCATATCTGGGTGACCTGCTGGTAACTGCCTACAGTGTGTTTTCTCGCAATCATAATTTCGGCGCTATGATTGGAAAAGGATATAGTGTGAAAAGTGCCAAAATGGAGATGGAGATGATTGCTGAAGGATATTATGGCACGAAATGTATGCATGATATTAACGATTCACAATTTGAAGTGGAGATGCCGATATTGAATTGTGTTTACAGGATTCTATATGAAGGGAAATCACCCCGTCAGGCTTTTGCAGCCATTGCCGACACATTCACTTGATCAAATGATATTAAAAACTGCAATTGATTAACAAAATAAAAACAAATTATGAAATCTATTGAACTGAACATTCAGGATGCTGTGTATTTCGCAGAAAAACAATATGTATCCAATAAAGATAAGGCTGTTGAAGCTATGACAAAACTTGAAGACGGCACAGGGGAAGGTTCCGATTTTCTCGGTTGGCTTCATCTCCCCTCTGAAACTCCGGAATCATTGCTCGACAAGATAGAAAAAACAGCCGCGCGCCTCAAAGAAAAGTGTGACTATGTGGTGTGTGTAGGTATTGGTGGAAGTTACCTCGGGGCAAGAGCCGTGATTTCAGCACTGTCAGATAATTTCGCTGATTTCTATGGTCCTTCATCAAAAAGTCTGAAGGTTCTTTTTGCAGGTCAGAACATAAGTGAAGAATACACCGCCGAACTGGAAAACTTATTAACGGACAAACGTTTCGGAATAATAGTGATATCCAAATCGGGCACCACAACCGAACCGGCAATAGCTTTTAGAATCCTTAAAGAACTACTTGAAAAACAAGTTGGAAAAGAAACGGCAAAAGATCTTATAGTTGCCGTGACTGATGAAAAGAAGGGAGCTCTAAGAACATTGGCAACTCAGGAGGGATATGAAACTTATGTTATTCCTGACAACGTTGGGGGCAGATTTTCGGTGCTGACCCCGGTCGGTCTCCTTCCGATTGCATGTGCCGGTTTTGATGTAAAGAAACTTATAGCAGGAGCTGCCGAGATGGAAAACACCACCCGTCATCCCAGTGAGGAGAATCCATGTGAAATTTATGCACGCTTAAGGAATGCTTTGTATGAAGCAGGGAAGAAAATTGAAATTTTAGTAAACTATAACCCCAAACTCCATTATTTCGCAGAATGGTGGAAACAGCTTTACGGAGAGAGTGAAGGTAAAGATGGTAAGGGAATATTTCCCGCATCCGTTGATCTCACAACCGACCTCCATTCGATGGGACAATGGATTCAAGAGGGAGAACGCACTATCTTTGAAACTGTCCTGACAGTCAAGAAGCCTTCAATAACAAGGCGTATCCCTGAAGATGCAGCAAATCTTGACGGCATCAATTACCTTGCCGGCAAAAATATAGATGAAGTCAATAAGATGGCAGAGCTTGGCACAAAGATCGCTCACGTGGATGGAGGTGTGCCGGTAATCAAAATAGAACTTGACAAACTTGAGGAAAACACATTAGGACAGCTGATCTATTTCTTTGAAAAAGCTTGCGGGGTGAGCGGTTACATACTCGGTGTGAATCCATTCAACCAACCGGGAGTGGAAGCATATAAGAAGAATATGTTTGCTCTTCTTGAAAAGCCGGGTTATGAAAAAGAGACCCAAGCTATAAAAGAAAAAATAAAATAAATAACCATACGACGCTATGAAGAAACTGATTTTTTTAGTCATAGCCACGCTGGCATGTATAAGTGTACGGGCAGCCGTGAACATCCCCTTCACGGAGATTCCATATAATGTCAATTACCATTGGGGCATTATAAATGTAAACATTGCTCATGGATTCGTAAAGATTCAAAGCGACGGCACAACTTTTCATGGCACGCTCGACGGAGTGAGCATTCCATGGGAGGGTCATGTTATCCTTGTGTCAGACACTCTGACATTTCAGCCTGTGCCTGGCACACCCTACGAGAAAGAGAACATTGTTTACCAATCCGGTTGGTATCGTCGGCCCAAAGCCAATTATTTCAGGAGTAAGAATTATAATCCGGCTGATCCTGAAATTTATAAAAATCTGAGGGGAGAAGGTAATTATAACGCCAGTCATGACTCGATGGAAGCTATTTGTGTCACATCCGATATGATAGCGATGTTCTACTACGCCAGGGTGATTGATTTCGAGAAGATGCAGAAAGGTCAAAAATTCTCTATCCCGATTAATGGGGAATATGCTTCTGAGGTGGTTGTGACTTATGATGGCCCCGGGTCATATAGTGTTGAAGACGAGACATTTAATACCTACAACTGCCAGTATGAGTACACCTATGAGGGAAAATTGTCGGGTTATCAGGTGAAAATGAGAATCGACAAAGTCACCAAATTGCCGGTGTTTATCAGCGCAAGCCTGCCGGTGGGACGTGTTGAAATGCTGTATAATCCCTAAAGTGGCTTAGGATAATTGAGATTGGAGGAAGTGATGTTCGTTATCACTTCCTCCAAAAATTTTGCAGCAACGCGTTTCGCATCCTCAAGATCGTTGAATCTCCAGTTTCCGCAGTCTTTTGAAGATGCGCCCGGTATTTCACCTTCAAAACCGGAGATAAAACGGAATGTCTCATCAATCAATGGAAGGATATCTTGCGATGACAGATTTCCTTGAAGAATAAGATAGCATCCGGTGCAACATCCCATGGGTCCCCAGTAAACCACCCTTTCTTTCCAACGAGGATGATTGCGCAGATATGTAGCGGCAAGGTGCTCGATTGTATGTAATGTCTCAGGTTTTACGGGAGGCATCCTGTTAGGTTCTGTAAGGCGTATATCAAATGTTGTCAGGGAATCTCCTGATGGAGTCTTGTCTTGCCGTGAAACGTAGATACCCCTTAAAAGTCTCTCATGGTCGATGGTGAAACTTGCTATCTTATCCATATATCTTCCAAAAACTTAAATTCAAAGGCAAATTTACTCATATTATGTATTAAAAAATTGCCATCTCCCTTTTTTCTGATTATTTTTGCTTTTATAAGTGAAAGTCGGCTTAATGGATAATTCAATATAAATCATAACAATCTGATGAAAACAAGAAATCTACTATTAGGATTATTTTTTGTGACACTTATAGTTTCTTGCGGAGGGAATAATACAACCACAAAGGAGACCACCGCAGTTGACGATGAGGCATTTTATGCCACCCAGCCGGTGCATAGCGGTTTGTATGATGCAGAGACTTATGACATAGTCGGGACAAACGCCAAAAAAGGTCATTTCGACGGTCGGATATATTTTAGCCTGAGTCCCGCTACATCTGCGTTTTATGTTTATGAAAACGGGAACAGAACTAAAATAGATTACATCGTGAATCTTCAGAAACCGTTTGAAAAGAACGACAGTGGCTTATATGTCAGCCTCGACACGAAAGACCGTCCGGTGACCATCAGCACTGACAGCGTATTGTATGAACTTAAGTTTCAACGCCTTGGAGAAGATATCACCATCGGATTTAATCCGAAACCTCGCCATACCGGCTCGGCACTCGATATTCTTGAGAAGATGAATGCTCAGAAAGATAAAAATAAATAATGCGATACACGGTTTCGCAGAGGCTCACACATTTCTTTCATGTTTTATCGGAAATAAAACCGGTGACATGGATAGGAATCTATGTGGTCATGACCCCCCTTTTTGCCTTAATCTATTGGGGTTTGCCGGAGGGACAGTTCAGGATGCCTGCCGATGCACCCACAGATTATGGGTCATGGCTCTATTACAGTATAGTTACTATCACCACCTTAGGTTTCGGTGACTATACACCGGCACACGGAGCTGCCCAATGTGTCACTGCGATTGAAGTGATATGTGGATTAATTTTTCTCGGACTTTTCCTCAATGCCGTAGCGGCCGTTAAGTCGGAGGTGGATGTAGAGTCGGAATTGGAAAAACAAAAAAGACTTCATTTTGAGATAGAACTTGAAAAATTAAGGCAATCGATGCCAATTGTTATTCACTCAGTCAATGTTTTTGTTGATAATTGTGAAAATATATCATCTATCTCCAAAAGCCGCTTGATTAAGAGTGCGTCACACACTAGCCTTGTGCTTGATTCTATTCAACAACGAATCGACCTCACACTTTGGCCACGTCTGTTAGAGGATTGTTTCGCATTTGTTGCAAATTATCAGTTATATGCAAACAATGAACTTGGTTCCGATAAATCTTCACATCAAGAAATTGAGGATGGTATCAGGGAACAGGAAGCATTCATCAATATGAACAAGGCTTTGGCTTTGAATATCGAGAAGGAGCTATCGATAGTAGTCGGCGAAACCACAATAACGAGCAAATAACAAATAAAAAAATATATGAAAAAAACTATCTTTTATCTTGCTATCGGAGTGGCTGTGATTGGAATGACAGGCTGCTCAAAAAAAATAGGGGCTTTCCAAAGTTCTTATTTCAATACTGTTCCCACCCCGTTGGAAACAGTCGGTGAAAATGTTCCGGCAACCATCAATGGAAATATTCCGGCAAAATTCATGCAAAAAAATGCCAAGGTTACTGCCACACCTGTGTTGACATATATGGGAGGAGAAACCGAGGGTGCTCCGGTGATTATACAGGGAGAAAATGTCAGGGCCAACGGTCAAGTTGTCAGCTACCTGAACGGCGGCACGGTAAATATTCCGTTCAATACCAAATATACTCCGGATATGGCGGAATCAGAACTCTATCTTGATTTTCAGGTTGATCAGAACGGTAAAATCTATGGTCTTCCTCGCGTTAAGGTCGGTTATGGCATCATAGCCACATCTACACTTGCCACAGCAGAGACAGTGCATCCTGCAGTTGCAGCCGACAGATTCCAGAGAATCATCAATGAAAAATATAATGCGGAAATAATGTTCCTTATAAATCAAGCTATTATAAGAAAGGATCAGGTTAATGCTAAAGACTATGTTGATTTGAATAAAAGGCTTAAAGAAGCCAACGAAGCCCCTAACCAGGAAATTGTGGGTGTGAATATTTCATCTACAGCCTCACCCGACGGAACACTTGCATTCAACACTCAGCTGGCAGAAAGAAGAGAAGAGGTGACTACAAATTTCATGGAAAACCAATTGAAGAAAGACAACATCACCAATTTCGGTGAGATTACTTCTTCTTTTACCCCTGAAGACTGGGAGGGATTCCAACAGCTTGTTGAAAAAAGCAATATCCAGGATAAAGACTTGATTCTTGCTGTTTTGAAAATGTATAAGGATCCGAATCAGAGGGAGCAGGAGATAAGAAACATGTCGAGTGTATTCGATGAACTTGCAAAAGAGATTCTTCCTAAACTACGTTATTCAAAAATTCAGGCATCTATTAATATTATAGGGAAGAGCGATGAGGAGTTGATTCAGATTTTCAACACAAACCCGTCACAACTTACTGAAGATGAAATTTTATATGTTGCCACATTGACAAGCGACAACAACAGGAAAATGCAAGTCTATAAGAAAGCTACTGAAATTTATCCGAACAGCTACAGGGCGTATAATAATCTTGGTATGACTGAATATATTTCAGGAGATTACACCGCAGCCAAAAATGATTTCGAGAAAGCAAAACGTCTTGACCCGTCATCACGTGAGGTGGATATGAATCTTGGTCTTATAGAGCTTCTTCAGGGCAACTATAGCAAAGCCAATGAATATATAGGCGCAGCCGGAGGAGTGCCTGAAGCAAATGATGCACTTGGAGTTTATTATCTGACCCAGGGTGAAGTTACAAAAGCCAATACTGCTTTTGGCAATGCCAAAACCAACAACGCCGCCCTTGGTAAGATTCTTGCAAAGGATTATTCTGCTGCTCAGTCAATTCTTTCGGCAGTTCCCGATCCGGATGCCACAACCTATTATCTTGAGGCAATTGTTGCAGCTCGCACAAATAATGAAAGCGGTGTGACAAGCAATCTTAAGAAAGCCATCAGTCTGGATCCCACCATGCTCCAGCAGGCAAAGAACGATTTGGAATTCCAAAAATATAATCTCTCCGGCATCTGATATTTGTGTTTGAGGATAAAAAATGCGAAGATTCTTACTTGAGTCTTCGCATTTTTTTTACAAGCGGGTTACTTCCAACGTTTGTGACTCCAGAGCCAGTAGGGTGGTGCCTTGATAATGGTGTTTTCTAATTCAAGCCAGAATTTCCGAAGGATAGGATAGGTTAATTCTGTCTTTTCTGGCTCTATCTTTTTGAATCTTATTTTGTAGTAACCTCTTTTTACCCGGTTCATTTCCAAGTAGAAATAGTCTGCGTTGACTTTGTCTCCGATCTCTTCCGGTCCTGTTATAAACCAGGTCTTGTGATGCAGGAAATCGGTGAAATTGTTGTCTGTTTGCTTCCATGTCCATGCATCGGCAATAAATCCGCATACCCATGGCATATTGGTTTTATTAAGCAAAATTCTTGGGGCTTTGTTCATCGGCACAATATGTGCGTTCCAACGGCTACGTAGTTTTATAAAAAGATTGTCGAAAGTCTTGTCTTTCAATGGATGATAAATTGAAGCCATATAAGCCTCCGGAATGAAATATCTGGTTATTTCCTGAACCCACTCCCAATTGCAATAATGTCCCATAAGCAAGACTGCGTTCCTTCCTTCTTGAAGGGTGGAATTCACTTTATCATAATCTTGAACTGTGACTCTTTTTATTAATTCTGTGTCAGAGATATGCAAGGTCTTGATGCTTTCCACCATCTGGTCGCCCAGATGTCGGTAAAATTCTTTTTCTATCTTTTTTATCTCTTTCAAACTCTTGTGGGGAAAAGAAGACACGAGATTTCCCCTGACAACTTTTTTACGATAACAGATTATATGATAAAGTGTAAAAGTAATCATATCCGAAAGAAGATACAGGAATGCCAGAGGAATCCTGGCGATGGTGTTGAATATTCCGGTTATGATTTTTTCTTTCATTCTATTTAATTTGAGAGTAAAGGTACACAAAAACTTAGAAACGGTTCCAAAATACCACTCATTCCTTGATTCAAAACTAACTTATGACACGATCTTTTTCTTTAAAATAAATATTACAAAGCCTATTATTGTGAAATTCCAAGGTTGTAGTTGTGAAATTCCAAGGTTGTAGTTGTGAAATTC
>JAFLTM010000005.1:0-35504 GCA_022509225.1 Muribaculaceae bacterium | reverse complement strand
ATTCCAAGGTTGTAGTTGTGAAATTCCAAGGTTGTAGTTGTGAAATTCCAAGGTTAAACTTTGGAAATACCAAGGTTATAGTTGTGAAATACCAAGGTTAAACTTTGGAAATTCCAAGGTTGTAGTTGTGAAATTCCAAGGTGGAACTTTGGAGATTCCAAGGTTGAACTTGTATATTTTAAAAATAATGATTAAATTTGTTAGGAAAATATTAGAGAAGATGTATATTCCGAGACTTTTATCCAGATATGTGCTTGATGCCCAGCCTTTTTTTTCTGTGACTGTGATAACGGGACCACGTCGTTCGGGTAAGACTCAATTATGCAAGCATCTTTTCCCTGATTATAAGTATGTGAATTTAGAGGATCTGGATGCAAGGGTTTTGGCAAGGGATCACCCCAAATCTTTCTTAGATTCATTAGGAAAAAATGCCATAATTGATGAGGCGCAGAATGTGCCGGAGATAATGTCATCAATCCAGGTTGCTGTCGATCAAGACAAAGATATAAGGTATATAATTACCGGGAGCGCCAATTTTGCTCTCATAAAAGGTGTGACCCAATCTTTAGCGGGACGTGTTGCCATGTTCACGCTTCTGCCATTGTCGTTTCCGGAGCTGATAGAGCGAGATCTATATAGCTTGTCTATAGAGTATCTTATGTGGAGAGGGTCTTATCCGGGTGTGGTGGCAGAGAATATCCCTGTCGATCTTTTTTATCGCAATTATGTAAACACATACATAGAGCGAGATGTAAGGGATTTATTGAATGTGAAAGATCTGTTGAAGTTTCAAATCTTTTTGAAAATGACAGCTGCCCGGTGCGGCTCGGAATTTAATGCTGTCGCCATATCGAAAGAGGTGGGTGTGAGTGCCACCACCGTAACCGAGTGGCTTTCAGTTCTTATGGCATCATACATAGTGTATAGGGTGGCTCCTTATCATATCAATTTGAACAAGAGATTGACAAAAATGCCCAAACTATACTTCTATGATACCGGTTTGCTTGCATATCTGCTTGGCTTAGAGAATGAAAACCAGATAGAGAAATCTCCATATAGAGGCATCCTTTTTGAGAACCTGGCGATGGGTGAGCTTTTAAAGCAAAGGTATAATCAAGGAAAGGAGCCTGACATGAATTTTTATCGCGAGCATTCCGGAAAGGAGGTAGATGTTGTGGCAAAAAGCAAATCCGGAGGTTTGCATCTCTATGAGATCAAGGCATCAAAAGCCTTCCATGCCGAGTTCACTAAAAATATCAAATATCTTGAGGGGCTGGTGCCGGAGATTGATTCCTGGTCGGTGATTTATGACGGAGACAACGTAGGCGACACATTAATTAATATCCGCGAGATATGAGATAAATCATTGGTGACATTGATTCTTGAAAAAATAATATAAAAAATTATCAGTTAGATTTTTGTGAAAAATTATTGAAATAATCAAAAAAGATGAGTGATTATAACGATGCTGCAATAGTGGGTGTGCTACCATGGTTGAAATTTATATGGAAAGGGCATATAACCAATTGGATATGGAGACCACGTGAAGATAGAAGGTTTGTGAGGTTGAATCATTACGGGGCTATGAAAATTAAACATTTGGAAAAGTATGTGCCGTTTGTAAAAACCTTGTATGCAGAAGACACAATATCCAAGGAATACGATCCGGAAAAGGAAAAGATTTACATGTTATGGTTTCAGGATGTAAATAATGCACCCGAGATAGTGAAGAGATGCATACAAAGCGTAAAGGCAAAATATGGGGATAAAGTCATAGTGCTTAATGAAAAAAGCATGTATGACTACATGCAGTTGCCTGATTACATTATTGATAAATGGAAAAATAAAAAAATAGTTCCCGCCAACTTTTCAGATATAGTAAGGATTGCATTATTGGCGGAAAACGGCGGTTATTGGTTTGATGCAACTGACTTTTTGGTTTCAGATATTCCATCTTATATTCAGGAATCAGATTTTTTCATGTTTATCACAAGTCCCAGGATTTACCAACACATGTTTGTACAATCATGCTTTATACGTGCAAAGAAAGGGGATCCCTTGATGAAAATGTGGAAAGAGCTTGTATTTGAATATTGGAGAAGGGAGCAGCGTTCAGCCGATTATTTTTTGGTGCACATGCTTTTCAAAGTCCTTGTCACCCATAATGAGGAAGCCAAGAAACTCTTTGAAAAAATGCCTAAAGTCTTTCAGGATGGTATCCATGAATTGTGGTATACTTATGGAAATATGCCCTATTCCGAAATAGAATTTAAGAAAATGTGTGATGCGGAATTCTTTCAAAAATGTAGTTACCGATATCTAAAGGGAGGAGTCAATGAACTAATCCCCGGAACAATAGCCCGCAAATTGATAATGAATGAATGATAAATTAGGGTGAGAATAAAACCTAAACTAAATCTTAATAAGGTTTTTTCCGGATCGTTCCTTTTCTGGTGGATTGTGTCTTTGGGGACGGTTCTGATGTTTGATATCTTTTGGATGGCGCAGACTACATTCCGGCCGATGTCTTATTTCGTGTTCTATCCCGTCTTGTTGATATGCGCCTTTTTCCTCTCCTTGCCATCGGTCTTTTCAAAAAACGGACTCATCCAAACCGTCTGGCTCCTTATTTTTGATATATGGTTTATCGCAAACCTGATGTATTGTAGGACATATTATAACGCAATCCCCCTGCATAGCTATGGACTTGTGGGAAACCTTTCCGATTTTCAGGCAAGCGTATGGGACTCTTTTAAATGGTATTTCATTTTTTTGCCTCTTTCAACATTAGGCGCCTATCTTTTCTATTCGTTTTCCAATAAGATTAAAAGAACATTACCTTCGGTTTATCCCTATTTTTTTTCAATAATAATCCTGGCAATCGTGGTATGGATAGCAGATATTCCCAACGGAGGAAGCCTGAAAAGAATGGACCAAATGAGCGAATACGCTTATCTTTCGAGTTCCATTCCACCGATGTATTCCCTCGCCGGCTATCTGGTACATGATTATTATAAATCATCCGCATCCCTGAGCTCGGAAGATAAGGATGCGGTTGCAAGCTGGATTGATATGCATTCGCAAAAGGAAAAAAGATATCTGGAGGATATGGCAAGGACTCAACGGAGTGTGCCACGTAATTTGGTAATTGTTTTATGTGAATCACTGGAAAGCTGGCCGATAGGAGCAAAGATTGAAGGGAAGGAGATAACCCCCAACTTAAACGAATGGATTTCTGATTCCACTTCTTTCTATGCACCTAACGTGGTGACCCAGGTAGGGTCCGGCCGTTCAATCGAGGGTCAACTGCAGGTAACGACAGGGCTTATTCCAATGTATAACAAGGTGTATGCCTACGATGCAGCGGATAACACTTATTTCAGTCTGCCGAAAGCCTTAAAGGAACGGGGCGGCAAAACCATCCTTTTCACTCCCGACAAGCCATACGTCTGGAATCAGGCCCGCGTGGCGAAAGCCTTCGGCTATGACAAAACGGAATATCAGGAGGATTTCGTCATAGATGAAACAACAGGCCGCACAAAGAGACTGAGCGACGGCTCACTTATGAGGCAGATCGTGGAAAAAATAGAATACGACAGTTTATGGATACCGGGGGAAAGGGTAATGATAATGACTGTTACCAATTCAGGCCATAATCCTTTCGATCTCCCCCGGCACCTACGCACAATAAATTTCGAGGGTGAATATCCAAAGATTATTAAAGATTATATGATTACGGCTCATTACACTGACGCATCATTAAAAACACTTATTGACTATCTCAAATCGCGAACTGATTGGGACGACACCATGGTTGTGATTACAGGTGACCATGAAGGCCTTGCGACAGACAGACGTGATGCCCTAACTAACCCGGCATCAGCCGAATTTGTGGATCCGCATCAACACACGCCGTTGATTATCCTTAATTCGCCGGTATCAGGAAGATATGAGGGAGAAATGGGTCAGGTGGATATCTATTCCACAATAATCGATTTACTCCAATTGGATGACTACGAATGGAGAGGAATGGGTTCGTCAGTGTTTGACCCTAACTTCCCTGGGATTGCAGTCGGCACTGCCGGCGATTTGAACGGTGTGCCATCAAAGGATCTTTCAAATGAGGAAATTGAATCCCTTAAGAATGCTAAAAAGATAAGTGACCTTATCTTGAAATTCAATCTCCTGAAACATTATCCGGATTCAATATCCGACAAGCCATGAAAAGAATACTTTTTTATACTGAAAACTTTTGTGACTCCACTTCCAAGGGTGGACTCGAGGTGGCTACATTCAGGATTGCAAAATCTTTGAAGGACTCGGGGAAATGGGAGGTGTTGCATGCATTCAGAAAAAAATCAGACGGAGCAAAAAAATCCATTTACAGAGATGTCATAAAGTTGCCCGGACTCCCTGCAACTTTTGAAAAGAACCTTGCTAATTTTATCACGGAAAACCGGATAGACGTGGTCGTGAATATGAGCCGTTTTTTCAGGGACAAGTCAATTACAAAAGCGGTAAAATCAACCGGAATGGATGTAAAGACCATCTTCATGCAACACTTCGCTCCAGGTAGCGAGATGAAGAAACCCACATTCACTTCGGGAATGCATCTTCTTAAACTCAATCCTTACAATCCGGCTTATTGGTTAAGAGTTTCATTTTACCCCCTGCTGAAGCTTCCAAGAAGGATTAAATTCAATAAAATTTATGAATCTACATATCAAAACAACGACCGAATTATCTTGCTTTCAGATGGCTATATAGAAGATTATTGTAAGATTGGAGGATTTGATGATAACTCTAAATTCAAGGCGATTCCAAATATTTTTGAAACAGATGAAAAAAAAGATTTTAAGGAAAAAAAAGACTTGATAGCCGGTAAGAAAAAACAGATCCTTATTTTAAGCAGGATGGATGAAATCCAAAAACGCATGTCACTGGCATTGAAAATATGGAGTGAGATTGAAAAGGATCCGAAATTCAAAGATTGGCATCTTGATATCGTGGGGTCGGGTCATAACACCGACATCGTGAAACGTCTGATAAAATCATTAGGATTGAAAAATGTTAGCTTTCATGGATGGCAACCGAGTGAACACTTCCTAAAAGAATCTTCCATCTTGATGACAACCTCAGAATATGAGGGACTTCCGCTCTCTATTTTAGAAGCACAAGCCTACGGTTGTGTCCCGATGGCGTTCAATTCTTACGCATCTTTAAAAGATGTAGTTGAAGATGGCGTAAACGGAGTTATAGTAGATCGGTTTGGTGATATCACGGAATATGCCCATAAGTTGAAAGAACTTATGAGAAATGAAGATAAGAGAACACAGATGGCTGAAAATGCAATGGACAACGTGAAAAGATATTCTTCGGAAAAGATAGGCAACCAATGGTTGAGAATGCTTGAAACATTATGAAAATGAGTAACGATTTTCCCATAGATTTTGTAATTGTATGGGTCGATATGAACGATCCTAAATGGCAGGAAGATTTCGCCAGGGCTAAAGGGATGGAAAATACCGACACATACAACACCGGCATGGAAAGATTCCGGGATTACGGTTTTCTGAAATATTGGTTCAGAGGGGTTGAGAAATTCGCCCCGTGGGTGAATAAGATACACTTCCTGACTTGCGGTCAAAAACCGGAATGGCTCGATGTCTCACATCCTAAAATCCATCTTGTCGAACACAAGGATATCATACCAGCCCAATATCTACCCACCTTTAATTCAGGTGTAATTGAAAGATATATACATAAGATCCCCGGACTTTCAGAGCATTTCGTTTATTTCAACGATGATTTCTATCTGTTGCGCCCAACCCCCGTGGAACGTTTCTTTAAAAACGGCTTACCCTGTGATATAGCTGTGTTTCAATACAATCCCGAATGGTCGCCATATTACACTATGTTGAAAAATAATATCGAGATCATCAATGCCAGATTTGATAAGCGGGAGGTTTTTAAAGAATTCCGTGATAAATGGATAAATCGGGAATACAAGGGTAAAGACCGAATGAATAAGCTTTTATTGCCGTATGGTAAATTTATAACCCTTCGTGTTCATCACAATGCCCAGCCATATCTGAAAAAGACGTTTGAAGAGGCTTGGGAGTTTGCGGAAGAAAACCTCTATGCCACATCCTCAAATCGTTTTCGCGATAAGAGCGACCACACCCATGAGCTGTTCCGTACTTGGCAGATATGTCGGGGAAACTTTGAACCTTACAACACTTACAAAGACACAAAGATGTTTCCCCTAATGGTGAAACCCAAAAAAGCTATAAAAGCCATTCGTAATCAGGAATATTCTCTAATTTGCATCAATGATAACAAACATATCAGGAATTATGACACCTTGATGTCGGATATTATGGCTGCTTTTGAATCGATTCTACCGGAGAAATCAACCTTCGAACTTTAAAATATGAAATGAACAAATTTGTGCTGTTATAATATTTTTTCTACATTTGGACGTAACGTCGGGATTGGATGAGATGAACAAAGTTTTGGCAGAAATAATAGCCGGGGTGATTCCCCACAAACAGACTCGTAACCGGTGGCGGGGCATTTTGAGGTTCGGTCCGCTCAATGCACTGAAACTTAAAAGAGAAATAAAAAGAAATACCCAAACCCCAAGTCACTATCTATCGGTGTGTGTGATTGCCAAAGATGAAGGGCCATATTTTAAAGAATGGCTTGACTGGCACATTTCAAAGGGAGTTGAAAAATTCTATGTTTATGACAACGGAAGCACCGACAACACAAAAGAGATTTTAGAGCCTTATATCCAGCGTGGTATAGTTGACTATACCTGGTTTCCGGGTTATCGGAAACAACTTGCAGCTTATGACGATTGCCTGCTGCGTCATCGTTTCGAAACAAGATGGCTTGCAGTGATTGACATGGATGAATTCATTGTTCCCATAAAGCACAATTCCATTCCCGAATACTTGAAAGACAAAGAAAAATATCCCGTTGTGGAGATTAATTGGCTAACATTTGGGAGTTCAGGAGAAAGAAAGAGAACAGATCTCCCGGTGATGCAAAGATTCCACCGCCATTCTATGCCGCAACATCCACTTAACCATCATGTGAAAAGTATAATGAATCCACGTAGGGTTTATGGCATGATTGGCTGCCATGAGGCTGCACGAATCAATGGCAAAGCTGCAGACTCGAGGGGTGAAAGGGTTAAAACAAGCTGGAAAGACAGGGATGCACAGCATGACGTTATCCGAATAAACCATTATGCAGTGAGAAGTTATGAAGAGTTCCGCGACAAACAGGCACGGGGAAGAGCGAGCGGACCGGCAAGATCGGTAGATGACGGTTATTTTGATCGTTTTGATCTTAATGACTTGGAAGATACTTTAAAATATAATTGAAAAGGCAACCTGTGTTAAGTTTTAATTTATTTAACTTTGCATTTGATTGCCGACAGGATTCACCACCAATCCCCTTTAATATATTTTGATCAGGCAGATTTATAAAGTTGCGCGAAGCTTGCTTTTTTCTCTCACATTAATTGTGGTGGGAATTTATGGCTTGTTGTATATCCTGATTTCAATCCCGGCATTCCAGAATCATATAAAAAAGATTGTGGTGAAAGAGTTGTCGGAGATTATAGGGTCTAATGTAGAGATTGACCAATTGAGAATTTATCCTTTCAGTGAGGTTGAAGTCTCCGGTCTGGTTGTTTATGACCTCACAGGAGAGAAATGTCTTGAAGTGGAAACAGTGGGAGCAGGCATAAGGTTGTGGAAACTTTTGACTGAGAAAAGGTTTGAAATAACATTCGGGGAAATCATAGGACTGAATGCCAATATAGTGCAAAAGGAAGAGGGGGGAGAGCTTAACATCAAGTTTATTATAGATGCATTCTCAAATAAAGAGAAAAAAAAGGAACGCAAAGCCTTTGATCTTGCCTTACGAAATGTCGTGTTACGTAAGAGCGGACTTTCATTTAAACGTGAGTGGATGGATTCAGCCAAGATGATTGGCAAGTTTAATCCGGCAGACATCAATATTTCCGACTTGAATGCCGATTTGTCGTTTCCGAGAATAACGGAGAAAGAGATGCATGTGGATTTGAGAAGACTTTCACTGTCACTTCCCGAATTTACACAAATTGAAAAAATGGGATTGAAAGGATATGTCACTCCTGATAGTTTGGGGTTTTCTGATTTAGTCATAGAACTTCCGGCGACACGTCTCCACATCCCGGAATTCTCGTTGCCAGTGAAAGAGGGTGAGAATATTGTTGATATCATAAACAAAGGGACCCATCGCATTGATATTACCGAGAGTTATATCACTCCTTCTGATTTCTCCTTTTTATTGCCTTTGCTTTCATTTCTCGACAAGCCGATTCCATTAGAAGTTTCAATAAATGGTAATTTGGATTTCATTAACATTGAAAAGTTTTTTTTTGGCGACATATCCACCGGCAAAATATCTTTTAAAGGAGAGTTATTGAATCTTTTGACGCGTGAAGAACTCTCGGGGCATATTGATGAATTGGAAATATCACTTCTTTCCTCAACAATGAATTCAATATTGCCCGGATTGGATTTTTTGGCAGAGAATATAAAATATGCCATCTCTCATATCGGAGATGTACAGGTTAAGGGAGATTTTGCCGGATCAAGATTGCTGGGGGATATAAATGGGAACATTGATATAATTTCACAGGCTGTTGAAGTAAAAGCTGAAGGTAATATAAGAAAAAAAGGGGAAACGGAGACCGAGTTTGACGCAGACGTGATAATTGACCATTTGCTGCTGAGTGAATTGTTCCCCTCAATACCTGTCAATGACGTTAAAGGTAATATAGCAGCTTCGGGAGCAATGGCAGACATATATCCGGATGGTAAATTGGCAGTTGTAATAGACGAATTCATACTGAAGGGGAAAGAATATGAAGGTTTTTTTGTCAATTTAGAAAAAGAGGGAAAGGCAATAACGGGGGATTTACTTATTGACAATGAAATAGGTTTTTTGGAAACGGCTCTTACACTTGAAATCGGGAATGATAACAAGAATGGAGAAATAAACATGTCGGCAAAAAGTCTGGATCTTTCAGAAGTGATTGATATGAAAGCCTATAACGGTTACCTTATCAATGGTGATATAAGTATCACAGCATCCGGCAATGACATGAATGATGTGACGGGAGATCTACTTATGTCAGATTTTAAATTCGAGTCTCCTGATAAATCAAGAAATTTAGAATTGGAACGTCTTGAATTAAATGCCAAATCAAATGATGGTTTCAGGAACCTACAGTTAAGTAGTGACTGGTTGGAGGGATCTGTTGAGGGAGATTTCAAAGTGAAAGATGTGGTCAATGAATTCCAATGGATGCTACATCGAGTTATGCCAGACTTTTGGACCTATTCCTCCCCCCCTGAATCGAATCCCTGCGACATAGACTTTGAATTTTCAATTCCTGTTAATAATGAACTGACTGAATTTTTCAAACTTCCTGTAAGGCTGCTTGTACCTGTTAATATCAAAGGAAATATGAGCAGTCTTGATAATAAGGCCTCTTTCGTTTTAGATGTGCCATTTCTTCAACAGGGTCGCGACAAACTCATAGAGGGAACAAAAATATTGGCGGATTTAGATGGTCAGACAGGAGAATTGAATGCGATTGTCAAGACAATTGTGCCGGTGAAAAAAGGGGAACTGGACCTTACGATAGATATTTATGCAAATGACAACAAGGTTTCAACCGATGTTAAATGGATAAATACGATAAACTCTAATTTCAAGGGTATCCTGTCAATAGAATCATTACTGACAAGAAATATGTTATCCAATAAACCTGAATTCAAATTAGACATCAATCCATCGGTGCTTTCAATGGGCACCGCCGACTGGAGGCTGGAGCCATGTGAGATCAAGTATTCCGGAGATGAAATTTCAATAGGTCATCTAAAAATATGGCATGGAAATCAATTCGTAGAAATTAATGGCGTTGCCTCTTCCCTATATTCGGATGTGGTGACCATTACTCTGGCAGACATAGATGTTGATTATATCTTTGACATGCTTAGCATCAACTATGTTACGTTCGGGGGAACGGCAACAGGGGAAATTGCAGGTCATGCCCTTCTCAGCGGAGACCCTGTGGCGGAAACGGAAACGCTTCAAATTGTTGATTTCTCCTACAATGGAGCAGTTATAGGCACATGTGATGTGACAAGTCGCTGGAACAATGAGAGCAAAGAAGTCGAGATAAATGCAGATATAAGTCATGATGGAGTTTTGAGGGTGCTAGGAAAGGGTGGAATATGGTTAACAAAAGATTCCTTGGCATTCGATATCATGGCTAACAAGGTGCCTGTGGAATTCGTGCAACCATTTATGTCTGCATTTTCATCGCATGTCGGCGGTTTCGCCACCGGAGATGTATGTCTGTATGGCACATTCAAGGATATCGACATGATCGGACAAATCTTTGCAGATTCAGTTGCCGTGAGGTTAGATTATACCAATACCGTTTATCATGGGTCCGACTCGGTGTTGCTTTATCCGGGAAGAATTGAGATCCCGTCGTTCACTCTTTATGACAAGAATGGAAATTCTGCATTGCTCACAGGAGAACTCACCCACAGATATTTTCATGAACCGTCATTTAATTTCCGTCTTTCCGATGCCCGGAATTTCCTATGTTATGACACGTCATCCGAAATAAATCCCGATTGGTATGGAATGTTATATGGCACCGGTTCCGCACTTGTGAGGGGAGTTCCCGGTTTGGTTGATATATCTGCCGACATGACAATTTCCGATAATTCACGCTTCACATTTGTCTTGAACGACCGCCAATATGCAAGAGACTATCAATTCCTGACCTTCAGCGACCGTCGAAAAGAAGCGTTGCTTGCTAAAGAAAACAATGCCGAAGATTTCAAAGCCAAATTTAAGAAACAGGTAGCACAGCAAAATAATTCCCCCTCTAAATTCGGGATAGATATACGTGCCACCGTCACCCCTCAGGTAATGTTCACCCTTGTTATGGACCCGGCAGCAGGCGACAAAATCACGGCTCGCGGACGCGGTGCGATGCAAGTGAAATACAATAGCGATGATGACGAGATGCAGATGTATGGTAAATATGAGATTGAAGAGGGTAACTATAATTTTTCATTGCAAGATATAATACTTCGTGATTTCAAGATAAAGGAGGGTAGTTTCATTTCGTTTAATGGAAATCCTTTGGCTGCAGATCTCGACATCAGTGCCACATATCGTGTGAACACAAATCTTTCCGACCTTGACAAAAGCTTTTCAACCGACAGGGATCTTAACCGTACGAATGTTCCAGTCGATGCGGTTCTGTCGGTGTCAGGTAACATGCAACAACCCGACATTACGTTTGATATTGAGCTTCCGACTCTCACCCAGGATGTTGAAAGAAAGGTGAAAAGTATAATTTCTACCGACGACATGATGAACCGCCAGATCATATATCTGCTCGCCTTAAACAGGTTCTATACTCCGGAATATATGGGTGCTTCGGGTAATGGAGGCGAGTTGGCAGCCGTTGCTTCCTCCACCATCTCTTCCCAACTTTCAAATATACTTGGGCAACTTACCGATAAAGTCACCGTTGCTCCATCTTTTAGAAGTGACAAAGGAGACTTTTCGGATATCGAGGTGGATGTTGCCCTCTCTTCACGTCTTCTCAACAATCGGCTTCTTATAAACGGAAACTTCGGCTATCGTGACAAAAGTAATTCCAGCACCACTTTTGTCGGTGATTTTGATGTAGAGTATCTCCTCAGTCGTAATGGTAATTTTCGTTTGAAAGCCTATAATCATTTCAATGATCAAAATTATTATCTGCGCGAGGCATTGACCACACAGGGTCTGGGCGTGGTTTTCAGAAAAGATTTCGATACTCTTTTTCCGATTTTAAGAAAGAAAGAAAAAAAAGATAAAGAAAGCGAGGTCACCGACAGTTTGAATGTAACTCAGCCTGCTCTTGATAACTAATATATTTTAATGTGAAATATCATGGAAAAACTTATAATCTACCAGCTCTTCCCTCGTGTTTTCTCAAATCCGACAACAGATTGTGAGCCATCGGGGAGTCTGGAGAGGAACGGTAGTGGAAAATTTAACGATTTCACTCTCCCGGTTCTTAAAGAGATAAAGGACCTGGGGGTGAATTGCGTGTGGATGACAGGGATTATAGAACACGCAACCAAGACTGATTTTTCAAGATATGGCATTCAAAAAGATAATCCGAACATAGTGAAAGGTGAGGCCGGTTCACCTTATGCCATAAAGGATTATTATGATGTTGACCCGGCGTTGGCAGTGAATGTGCCGGAGCGTATGGAAGAATTTGAAGCAATGTTAAAGAGAGTTCATGACACCGGTTTGAAATTTTTCATAGATTTCGTTCCTAACCACACGGCCCGTCAGTATCATTCCGACATGGCTCCCGAAGGAATTGAGGATTTCGGCACACATGACAATATCATGTATGCATTTTCTCCATCCAATAACTATTACTATATTCCCAACCAGCAGTTTTATCCTGATTTCCCTTTGGATAAAGAGGGATTGGAACCATATATTGAATTTCCTTCAAAAGTGACAGGTAATGATTGTTTCACTGCATTTTGCACGAGAAATGACTGGTATGAGACGGTGAAACTTAATTACGGACATGATTATCAAGGGCACACCGACCATTTTGACCCGGTGCCCGACACATGGTTGAAAATGCTTCATGTTTTGCGTTACTGGTGTAAAAAAGGGGTTGACGGTTTTAGATGTGACATGGTGTTCATGGTGCCGCTACCGTTCTGGAACTGGGTGATTCCCCGTGTTAAAGAAGAATATCCTGATGTGATTTTCATAGGGGAGATTTACGATGTGGCGCAGTATAGGCCATTCCTTGACTATGGATGCTTTGATTATTTATATGACAAAGTGAATCTTTACGACACGTTGGTCGGTATCGAGACAAAAGGTTGGAGCGCTGCGCAGTTAACCGGATGCTGGCAAACTGTCGACGGGATAGGCGACAGGATGTTGAATTTTCTTGAGAACCATGATGAAGTGAGATTCGCCTCTTCAGCTTATGCCGGCGATCCGATGCGTGTCCTGCCCTCATTGGTGGTGAGTTCCATGATTTCAAAAGGGCCGTTCCTAATCTATTATGGTCAGGAACTTGGTGAACAGGGTGAAGAGAATGAGGGTTTTGCCGGCAATAATCATCGCACCACCATTTTTGACTATTGGAGTGTTTCATGTTTGAGAAGATGGATAAACGATGGCAAATTTGGTGAAAAGAAACTTACGCCTCAAGAAATTTATTTGCGACAATTATATAAAAAAGTGTTGACATTATGTAACTCAAGGGCTGCTATACGTGAGGGTGCTTTTTTTGACCTCATGTATGTCAATCTTCAGAATCCCGGTTTCAATCCCCACAATCATTTCGCTTTTATAAGACATAGCGCTGATGATAAACTTCTGATTATTGTGAATTTTTCAAAAGAGTCGGCAAGAGTGGAGGTCAATATTCCTGAGGTGGCCTTACGAGTCTGCGGACTTGAGGAAGGGGATGTTTCGTGCAGGGATCTTTTGTGGGATAAGTCGTATAACTTCACCCTGTCTCCGACCCAACCTGCTTCAGTGTTTGTTGGGGCTGCCGATGCTCTTATTCTGCCTTTGTCAAAGTCAAAGAAATAACCTAATTTTGCAATAAATCTACATAACCATTTCCAATGAGCAATTATTTACCTCCCATCAAGGTGTTTGCCGGCACTAAAAGTCTATATTTGGGAGAATCTATATGCCGTGAACTTGGCATAGAATTAGGCAAAATGAAAATAGAGAAATTTGCCGACGGCGAGTTTGAAGTTTCATTTGAAGAATCCATTCGCGGGGCTGAGGTGTATCTTGTTCAGTCGACATTCCCGAATTCCGACAATCTCATGGAGCTGTTACTTATGGTTGATGCTGCAAAACGTGCATCGGCTGGTAAAATAATAGCAGTTGTTCCCTATTTCGGATGGGCGCGTCAGGATAGAAAGGATAAACCAAGGGTGTCGATCGCGGCTAAACTGGTGGCGGATCTTTTGAGTGTTGCCGGGATTAACCGTCTCATAACAATGGATTTGCACGCCGATCAGATTCAAGGATTTTTCAACGTGCCTGTTGATCACTTGTATGCATCCTCAATTTTTATTCCCTATATCAAATCTTTGCATCTCAAGGATCTGGTTATCGCCTCACCCGATGTGGGAGGTGCGAAACGAGCAAACTCCTATGCAAAATATTTTGATGTGCCCTTGGTTTTGTGTCATAAACAAAGAGCAAAGGCGAATGTGGTTGAAAATATGACTGTTATCGGAGATGTAGAAGGTAAAAATGTTGTTCTTATTGACGACATCAGTGACACTGCCGGAACTATTACTAAGGCTGCCGATCTTTTATTATCGAAGGGAGCGAAGACTGTAAGAGCATTATGTTCGCATGCCGTTATGAGTGATCCTGCCACCCAAAGGGTTCTTGATTCCGGCCTTACCGAAATTATTTTCACGGATTCGATACCTTATGGCAAAGACAACCACAAGGCAGTTGTTCTCCCGGTTGCAAAACTCTTCGCCGACACAATTCGCCGTATTCATAACAACCAGTCGATTTCTTCTCAATATCTATTTAAATAATCAAACATAACCAAAAAATGAGAATCAGAAGTTTTTTGTTTTCAGGTCTTTTGCTTTCCATGGCACTTGGCATGGGGGCGCAGGAACACCTGAAAAGTCTGAACGGTAAAGGTCTGAATCCCGATGTGAAGCCGGGAGAAGATTTTTATCTATATGTAAATCAGGATTGGATGAACAATCATCCTCTGACTCCTGAATATTCACGCTATGGACAGTTCAATGTGCTCAACGATTCAAGCAACAACAGGGTTCAGAGAATAGTGACCAATCTTTCAAAGAAAAATCCTGAAAAGGGCACCAACGCATTTCTTATAGCAACTCTCTATGAGGCAGGTATGGATTCTGTGAAGAGAAATCAACTTGGATCAGCACCTATTCAGGCAGATCTTGCCCGCATCGAAAATGCAACCGCAGAAGAAATGATGGATCTTTTGCTATGGCTCCATGCTAATTATGCATCCCCGCTGTTTAGTGCCGGACATTCGGAAGATATGGCAAACAGTGCTCAGTATGCAATGTATGCGAGCGGACCGGGTCTTGGTCTCGGCGACAGGGATTATTATCTGAAAGATGATAAAAGAAACAAAGATGTGAGAGAGGCTTATGAAAGGCTTATCGAAACCCAGATGATAAATTCGGGCTATTCCAAAAAGGATGCTAAAAGGATTGTAAAGAATGTCATGAAGATTGAGCGCCTGATAGCCGATTCTACCCTGACAAGAGAGGAGAGAAGAAATATTTTGGCGATGTATAATCCGAGGACAATCGAACAGATCAAGACACAGTATCCTGATATTCCTTGGGACCGTTACTTTGCGGAGACAATGGGAATACCAACTCCAGAGGTTATAATAGTGACCACACCCAAAACATTGCAACAAGGTAATAATCTGATGACTTCTTTGACTGACAGAGAAAAGAAAGATTATTATCTATGGAATTATGTTCGCGGGGCAGCTCCTTATCTGAGTGATAATTTCACCACTGCAAATTTTGAATTCAACAAGGTGATGAGCGGAGTGCAAGAGCAGCAGCCAAGATGGAAACGGGCACTCGGGGTAACGGAACGTCATCTCGGTGAGGCGGTTGGTGAATTGTATGTAGAGGAATATTTCCCCGAAAGCTCTAAGATTTACATGCAGGTACTCGTGGAGAATCTCCGCAAAGCATTGGGAAAACATATAATCAATCTTCCGTGGATGACCGATGACACGAAGGTTGAGGCTATGAAAAAACTGAATTCCTTCACTGTGAAGATCGGCTATCCCGACAAGTGGGAGGATTATTCCGAGCTGGTTCTTGATCCGAATCTCTCTTATTGGGAGAATGTGCATTTGGCAGATATGTGGGCTCAAAAGAAATATCTTGAAAAATGGGGTAAACCTGTAGACCGTACAGAATGGGGTATGACGCCACAGACCATCAACGCCTATTATAATCCACAGAATAACGAGATAGTTTTCCCGGCAGGAATACTTCAAGCGCCATTTTATGATCCTGAGGCAAGCGACGCTGAAAATTATGGAGGTATAGGTGTCGTGATAGGGCATGAACTTACTCACGGCTTTGACGATCAGGGTTCCCAATTCGATTTTGAAGGTAACATGGTCAACTGGTGGACACCGGAAGACAAGGCAGCCTTCGATGCCCTGACCCAAGGGCTTGCCGACCAATATAGCGCGGTGGAGGTTCTTCCAGGTCTCTTTGCGAACGGCCAGTACACTTTGGGTGAGAATATAGCAGATCAGGGAGGTTTGAGGATAGCCTACACAGCATTCCTTGATTCACAAAAAAAGAAGGGCGTCGATGTCAATTCTGAAGAGGCAAAAATCGATGGTTTGGATCCTGCTCAAGTATTTTATTTGAATTTTGCCAACCTGTGGGCTAACAATATTCGTGACGAGGAGATCAGAAGTCTGACCACAAGCGATGTCCATTCTCTGGGAAAGAATCGCGTTAATGTATCTGTACGGAATCTGCAACCGTTTTTTGATGCATTTGGAATCGTGGAGGGAGATGCGATGTATCGTCCTGAATCTGAAAGAGTGATTATCTGGTGATACCTGAAAAATCTTATATGGGGGTGTGTCAAAATGAGAGATGACACACCCTCTTTTTTTGATAAAAATATATTTGTTATATTTGAGAAACTTTAAAGTCTAAATTAGAATAACATGAAAAAGATACTTTCAGTATTGGCACTAACCTCCCTACTGTTTACAGGCCATGCTGCCGAGAAAAACAAGAAGCCCTTTGTTATTCCGGAATTGAAGGAATGGAAAGGCGCATCCGGCAATTTTGATCTTACTTCAAATTCAAAAATTATTCTTGCAAATGATAATGATGAAACGGGGAAAGTGGGTGAACTTCTCTCCGAAGATCTAAAGAAGATGTTCGGTCTTGATCTGCAGGTGAAAACAGGAAAACCTGATGCCGGAGATATCGTGCTTTCCATTAAACCTGACAAACAGTTAGGGAATGAGGGGTATGAGATAAATATAGGGAAGACTGTGAACCTGTCAGCCCCCACTGCCACAGGACTTTACTGGGCGACACGTTCATTGCTTCAGATGGCTGACAATCGGTTTGATAACACTGCCTTTTCAATACCGCAAGGTGTGGTTAGAGACTGGCCTGACTATGCGTTGCGTGGTTTCCTCGTAGATGCAGGGAGAAAATACATACCTTTGGATTTCCTTGAAGACTATGTAGATATAATGTCTTATTACAAGATGAATTTCCTGCAGGTGCATCTTAATGATAACGGTTTTCCAAAATTTTTTGATAATAACTGGGATGACACCTATGCGGCTTTCCGTCTTGAGTCGGATGCGTTCCCGGGTCTTGCTGCCGAAGACGGGCATTACACCAAGGATGAGTTCAAAAATTTCCAAAAGAGGGCGGCAACCAGGAATGTGGAGATAATGCCTGAGATAGATATCCCGGCTCACGTGTTGGCATTCGTTCATTATAAGCCGGAACTTGGCAGCGAAGAGTATGGACATGATCATTTCGACCTTTTTAAACCGGAGGTTTATGAGTTTGTGGATACACTCTTGGCTGAATATCTTTCCGGAGAGGATCCGGTATTTGTGGGACCGAGAGTATCGATAGGCACCGACGAGTATTCTAACAAAGACAGTTTGGTGAGTGAGAAATTCCGTTATTTCACCGACCGCTACATCAAATATGTCAAATCGTTCGGAAAGAAACCGGGCGTTTGGGGTGCCCTGACACATGCTAAAGGAGAGACACCGGTAGAATCGGAAGATGTCTTGATGAATGCATGGTATAACGGCTATGCAGAACCTCACGACATGATGGAACAGGGTTTCCAGCTTGTGAGCATTCCCGATGGATATGTTTACATTGTTCCGGCAGCCGGCTATTATTATGATTATCTCAACACAAAGGGTCTGTATGATTCATGGACACCGGCAAATATCAACGGCATACAGTTTGAGGAACGGCATCCGCAGATCGAGGGAGGTATGTTTGCCGTATGGAATGACCATCCCGGTAACGGTATTTCCACAGGCGACATTCATCATCGCACATATCCCGCATTACAGACAATAGCAGCCAAAACATGGTCGGGACCCTCTGTAACGGTGCCTTTTGATGAATTTGAGGTGAAACGTCAATATCTGTCGGAGGCTCCGGCAATCAACCGTATGGGTCGACAAGTGCCGCCTGATACAACAAGTTTCCGTCAATTCTGGAGTATTGGAGAACTGAACCCGAAGAGTGAGTATCCCTATGAAAGGGTAGGATATGACTACAGGGTAGAATTTGATATATTAGGTGCGGAAGAGATTCCGGGTGCGGAGCTGCTTCGTTCTGACGATGCCATTTTCTACCTCTCGGATCCTATCAACGGTATGGTGGGGTTCTCACGCGACGGTTATCTCAACACATTTGACTATAAGGTGAAGAAAGGGGAGAAACATCATCTTGCAATCGAGGGTGACAATACCTCCACACGTCTTTATGTTGACGGGAAACTTCACAAAGAACTTGCCACAAAAAAGAAATACGGAGGTGAGAACGCTTTCACAAAGTATGTTCCAACCCTCGTATTCCCTTTGCATAAATCAGGCGACTTCAAGAGTAAGGTCACCGGATTCAAGGCTTCACAGAAATAACTGATTCAGTTATTTCTGTGGTCTATGTCCATGAAAATACATTGAAACGGGAATATCTCCCTGATGATCTACAAATTCTGCATCGGGAACACTAATTTTAATTTGGTGTTCCCCTTTTTTCACATCACCAATCATCAGTAGCCTTGTGTCGATCACATCACCGGGACACCAGTTGCTGAACGATTGCCAGACTTCGTCAGGATATGGTTCACGCCCATAGATTCCGTTTCTCTGAGTGTTTCTCTCTCTGAAAGGCTCGCAACTTTGACGTCCCGGTTTGTAGGTTAGCGCAAGTTCATCGTCGTAATAAATAAAGTGGTCACGTCGATTGTATTCCTCCCCGCCTCGGTTTGCTCCATGATTTGAGGTGATGAGAATAATGCGCGCATCTTCAACATCTTCCGGCACGTCAAAAACGTATGTTTTCACGGTTTTACCCAAGGTGTCGGTGGCCGTTTCGTCATAGTTGTTGAGATTATTGCCAACATATTCCGGTTTTTTGATAACAATAGGAATCAACACGTTGCCTTTTGTCGGTGTGGTTTTTCCGCCTGTTTGAAATTCAAGGGTTCCTGCAAAGGTATCGCTTCGTCCTTCACATCCCTCAATCTGTTTGTTTGCGGCGTATGGCACGCCAAACAGTTCATATTCTATCCAGAAATCATATTGGTTCCGCAGGTCGGTATCGCGTAAAATCTCACTCAGATTATCGATGTTATAAGAATAAGGCACTGTATTCGGCTCCTTGTTCTTATCCATAAAAGGTGTAATGAACCTGGCAATCTCGATTCTATCGATTTCTGCCGTCGCATAGCCGGATGCACCTTTTGGAACGAAGGCGAGATTTATATTTCCGATACGGTCATAGTTGTCGCAACATGCTGTGACAAAAACATTCATATCGAGTTTTTCACCAATTTTATCCAGTTGTTCATCACTCATTTTCACGGAATAGAGAGAGGTGGAGTGACGCAGGATTCCGTCGTCGAGATCTTTGTCAGGGTTATTCTCGTTGAGATACCCGTCATAGAAAACGGCATGGTCATAAAGATTTATTGTGGTGTCGAGATTTGCCTGTGAATAAGCCTTTACGGGCACACATAAAGTCAGGATTAACAAGCCTTTGGTTATATTATCCATATTGTTGATATTTAGAAATTGAGAGAGTGTGTCGGATATGGTTCCTGACACACTCTCCCGAAATTATTTGTGAATACTATTATTCAGCGTTAAGAATCTCCTGCTCAAGCACTTTAGCATCTTCATCCTCAACAGGTATATCCTTGTTGACGTTGATGCAACCCCATATTCCATAAAGGAAGAGGAAGCCTAAGCAAGCAACCTGTAGCCAATAACTTGTCATATATCCCACAGCTCCTGCAATAAGTTGCTGAACCAATGGAATAACACCACCACCCACAACCATCATCATGAAGATACCTGATGCCTGAGCCGTGTATTTTCCAAGGCCTTCGGTTGCAAGATTGAAGATTGCTCCCCACATTACAGAGGTGCACAAACCACATAATACCAAGAAACATGCTGCGATGGGTATTTGCGCTCCACTATCCACTATAAAAGAGGGAACCGCAATAGTGGTATCCTTCGAACAGCAGATTGCAAGAATGGCAAGTATTATTCCCATTCCGGAAACCGCGATCAACTGGTTGCGCACTGAAATCTTACCCGAGATAACGCTGGAAATCAAACGTCCTACAAGCATTAACATCCAGTAGATTGCCACTACAGCACCGGCAATTGTAGAGGCGTCACCCAATATGCCGGCACCCTGTTCCGTTTGATCCGAGAGATAGAACAGCAATGTGCCCGGGATACCAACTTCGATACCGACGTAGATAAAAATGGCTATCGCACCTAGAACGAAATGTCTGAAATTCCAGGGACTGTGGGTGAATTTGACTTTTTCTTTTTTCCCAACTTCATTTGGCTCCGGAATAGTCACGAAACTTAAGATTATGAATGCAGCAACGAACACTCCAATTGCTATCCATAACAATGGGGCTACATCTCCGAGTGTGGTCCTCGGTGTCAAAGCACCGATAAGCACACCTACCAGGAACGGAGTGAGCGTAGCTGTAAGGGAGTTGAGTGTGCCACCCACCTGGAGAAGCTGCATACCTTTGTTACCGCCCCCGCCTAACACATTGAGCAACGGGTTAACAACAGTGTTAAGCATGCAGACACAGAAACCGGCGATGAAAGCACCAAGCAAATAAATGATAAAATTCAGGGCAAAAGAATCGGTAATGTGGATTTCTCCTCCAAAAACGCTGGAGGCATACTGCACTGCCATACCGATTGCTCCGATTGCGAGTGCCCAAAGCGTGGTTTTCTTGTACCCCAATTTTGAAAGAAGTTTTCCTGCCGGGATACCCATGAACAGGTAGGCAAGGAAGTTCATCATATTACCCAACATACCCAGAAAGCTGCTCCCCTGGAACTGGTATCCCCAGATTGTGCCGATTGGAGCTGCAAGGTTTGTTACAAATGCAATCATGCCGAACAAGAACAATCCGACTATGATAGCAATCGTCTTTCCGCCCTGATGGGCTTGTGGCGATGTTTGATCTGTCATTTTGCTTTGTATTAGATGTTTATAGTTAATTGATTATAAGCAGTGTGCGGCTTTCTTTAGAAAGTCCTTCCCACAAAGGTAATTAATTTTTCCGATTGTGATGCTTTTCTTATAATAAAAGTTGATTTTTGAGAATCCCGATGTGGGTCTCATGACCCTGGGGAGGGTGTGACACATTATCTGGCCGGTTATTTTTCTGAATAATCATTTTTTATTAAATTTGGTCTCTATAGATTCAATAATATCATGAAGAAAATCATATTTTCCCTATCTCTTCTGGCATTCGCCGGAACGTCATTTTCCCAAACCGTTTTAAAAGGATTTTATTACGGGCAGGATAAGGCACCCGGGGGTCATGAGTGGCAGAGCCCCGACTCCCTGGCCTATAACAAGGAACAACCCAAGGCAATTTTCTATGCCTTTGAGAGTCTTGACAAGGCCAAACTGGTGTTGCCTGAAAACAGTAATTACTGGATGAGTCTCGATGGTGTGTGGAAATTTCATTGGGTCAACACTCCCGATAAACGTCCTGTTGATTTTTACAAACCCGATTACAATACATCGGGCTGGGATGATATCAACGTTCCGTCAAATTGGAACATTGCCGGCCTTCAACCGGACGGAACAAAAAAATATGGCACCCCTATCTATGTGAACCAACCGGTGATTTTCTATCATAAGGTTGCACCGGGCGACTGGAAAGGGGGAGTGATGAGAACTCCGCCGGAAAACTGGACAACATTCGAAGACCGAAATGAGGTTGGCTCTTATAGAAGATCGTTCACTGTCCCCGACGATTGGAACGGCAGGGAGGTCTATATCAATTTTGACGGAGTGGATTCATTCTTCTACTTATGGATCAACGGACAATATGTCGGATTCAGCAAAAACTCACGTAATGCCGCTGTCTTCGATATAACCCCGTATATTTTGAAAGGTGAGAATGTGGTTGCTGTAGAGGTTTATCGCAGCAGCGACGGTTCGTTCCTTGAAGCGCAGGATATGTTCAGATTGCCCGGCATTTTCCGTTCGGTGTCGCTTTATTCCACCAATAAGATACAGATAAGGGATTTCAAGGTGATTCCCGATCTCACAAACGATTATCAGGATGGCGAGCTGACTGTTAGCACCCAAATCAGGAATCTCTCTGAAAAGAATTCGGGCGACCTTAAGCTCAATTATAAGCTATTTGCAAATAAACTTTACAGTGATGACCATGAACCCGGAATTGCCGCAGAGGTGGTGTCCGGCACATTCAACATTGCAAAAGGAGGAGAAGGAACGGAGATTGCAACCATAAAGGTTGCAAATCCCAACAAATGGAGTGCGGAGCAGCCATGGCGTTACACCCTGGTGGCCCAGCTTGTCGACAAGAAAGGCAAAGTGTTGGAGACCGTTTCAACTTACGTGGGTTTCCGCAAGGTGGAACTCAAAGACACCGATGCTAAAGATGATGAATTCGGGTTACCGGGAAGATATTTCTATGTCAACGGTCAACCGGTGAAACTTAAGGGAGTTAACCGTCATGAGACAAATGCATTGAAGGGACATGCGATTTCCAGGGAGGATATGGAGAAAGAGGTGATGTTGATGAAACGTGCCAATATAAACCATGTGCGTAATTCTCATTATCCCGACAATCCTTACTGGTATTATCTAACCGATAAATATGGCATCTACCTTGAGGATGAGGCGAATCTGGAGAGTCACGAGTATTATTACGGCGATGCATCGCTGTCGCATGTGCCTGAATTCCTCGACGCCCATGTGGCAAGGAATATGGAGATGGTACATTCAAGGGTAAACAGCCCGTCGGTAGTGATCTGGTCGCTCGGAAATGAAGCCGGACCCGGAGAGAATTTCGTGGTTGCCTATAATGCGATAAAAGAATTCGACACATCTCGCCCCGTTCAGTATGAGCGAAACAACGATATAGTGGATATAGGTTCCAACCAATATCCATCAATCAAATGGGTTGAGGAGGCCGTGCAGGGCAAGATGGATATCAAATATCCGTTCCACATTTCCGAATACGCCCACTCAATGGGCAACGCCGTTGGTAATCTCGTGGATTATTGGAACGCAATAGAAAGCACAAACCATTTCATGGGAGGGGCAATCTGGGACTGGATCGACCAGAGCCTTTATTATAACGATCCCGTCACAGGAGACCGGTACCTTGCATTCGGCGGTGACTTCGGCGACACTCCCACCGACGGTCAATTCGTGATGAACGGTATTATCTTCGGCGACTACGAACCGAAGCCTCAGTATTGGGAGGTGAAAAAGGTTTATCAGAATGCCGGCGTGTCGCCTGTTGACATTGAAAACGGAAAAATTGAAGTATTCAACAAGAATTATTTTACTCCGTTAGACAATTACACTCTCGAATGGAGCTTGCTGGAAGATGGAGTGCCTGTGAAAACGGGTAAACTCTCACCTGAATCCATGAATATCGGTCCGCGTGAGAAAAAAACACTTTCAGTTCCTTATTCCACTGCCGACCTCAAGCCGGAAAGCGAATACTTCCTCAACGTTAGTCTTCTTCAAAATGAAGCAACCCCATGGGCTGAAGCCGGCTACGAGCAGATGGCCGAGCAGCTGCCGGTAAAGGCTCCTGCAATTACTCCTGCCACAACGGAAACAGGGAAACTGCAATCAACTAAAAACGGCAATATCCAGACAATTACCGGAAAAGATTTCAAAGTTGAATTCGATACGGAAAAGGGAACATTCAATCGATTGACCTACGGAGGAAAGGATGTCGTGACACCCGGTAACGGCCCGGTACTTGACCTTTTCAGGGCTTACCTGAACAATGACAACTGGATAGCCGACCAATGGTTTGCAAACGGTCTTTATAACCTTAAGCACAAAGTCACTTCTTCAGAATCGCAGGTAGATAAAGATGGCAATCAGGTTCTGATCTTTACAATCGAGAGCCAAGCTCCCAACGGAGGAAAGATGAAAGGAGGAAATGGTAATGCAGCCGGTGTCTATACCATAGAGGAGATTGATTCCGTACCGTTCGGACCGGATAATTTCAAGGTAACAACCAATCAGGTGTGGACAGTGTTCCCCGACGGCACCATAGAACTGAATTCTTACATCACTTCCAACAATCAGCTTCTCACGTTGCCTCGCATGGGCTACACCCTGGAGGTGCCTGATGAATTCGGAACATTCACTTATTACGGTCGCGGACCGGAAGAGAATTATGCCGACAGAAAAACCGGCCAGTTCGTTGGCAAATATTCAGCACCTGTAAAAGATATGTACACTGACTATACACGTCCTCAAAGTAACGGCAACCGTGAAGAGGTGAGATGGGCTGCTTTGACCGACGGCAATCAAGGGGTGATGTTTATTGCACCTGAATTAATGTCGGCATCGGCTCTTCCCTACACGGAGATGCAGCTGTTTGAAGCCAATCATCCCTACAAGTTGCAAGAAAAGGGAAGCACAACACTTCATCTTGATCTCGGTGTCACCGGTCTCGGTGGTGCAAGTTGTGGACAGGGTGGCCCTCTCGATCCGGATAGGGTGAAGGCTGACGGAGATCGCTTCACATTGATTATCAAGCCGGTGAACGATGCTGACCTCTCCAAGGAGGCAAAGGTAAGTCCCAACGGATATAAACCTTTGGGAATGACCCGCGACAGAAAGGGAACCGTGACGCTTGACTATCCGGAAAATGTAGAGATTCTTTATTCTATAGATGGCGCTAAGAAACCCTCGACCTACACAGAGCCAATCAACCTGAGGAAAGGTGGAACAATCAAGGCTTGGCTAAAGGATAATCCCGCCATATCGTCAACTGAAAATTATTCATTTATTGAAGCGGTTCCGTTGATACCCATTTATGCAAGCAGCCAGGAACCGGAAGATGGTGAGGCTTCATTCCTTGTTGACAGAGACCCGTCATCTATATGGCACACAATGTATTCAGTGACTGTGGCGCAATATCCGCATTGGGTAGATTTCGATGCCGGCGAGCAACAGATGATTAAATCTGTGTCTTACCTTCCTCGTCAAGACTGGTCGCGCACAGGTGATATCAAGGATTATGAAATTTATATTTCCGATTCTCCGGATAATTGGGGTGAACCTGTTGCAAAAGGTTCCTTCGACAGAAGTAAGGAGAAGAAAACCATCACATTCGAGAAACCTGTTAAAGGACGTTACATTCGTCTGAGAGCTTTGAGTTCTCAGGATGGCAGGGAATATGCCTCGGGAGCTGAATTTGAAGTAATCGGCGACACTGTTGAATAAACTGCCGGCATCATGAAGAAACGTTTTTCAATAACAATGATATTGTCTCTTTCGGGTCTTTGTTTGATGACAGGGGCTCCGAAAGAGAATTTTGAAGATATTTTCAACGATAGCACTCTGAGAGTTGATTATGTCTTTTCAGGTATTGACGGTGATGTCTCGCCAAGCTTGACCTCAGAATCAAAGCAGCCGGGATGGTACGGAAGAAGGACACGGCTTAAGGACACTCCGGCTAAGGGAAACGGCACTGTACTTATGCTTGACCCTGCAACCGGCGACACACTTTATGTCAATTCATTCTCTACCTTGTTTCAAGAATGGCTTGTGACGCCTGAAGCATTTGAAACTCCACGCTCATTTGAAAATTCTTTCCTTCTCCCCCTCCCCAAGAAAGAGACGGTGATAAAGATAGAACTCAGGAATAACCGTCATAAAGATATATCGACTTTAAGCTATCTTTATAAGCCGGATAATGAGCTTGTGGCGCGAAGAGGAGCGTCGCCACGTCCACATCAATATCTTCATAAAGGGGGAGACCCCAAGGATGTGATTGATATCGCGATACTTTCGGAGGGCTACACCGAAGCCGAAATGGATTCGTTCATAAATCACTCCCAAAAGATTGTAAATGAAATTCTTTCTTACGAACCCTTTGCATCAAAGAAAGATAAATTCAATTTTGTTGCTGTGCCCGTCCCCTCTCGCGACAGCGGCGTGAGTATCCCTGTCAAGGATGAATGGAAGGAGACGGCTTTCGGATCACATTTCAGCACGTTCCATTCTCCTCGCTATCTCACTGTTCCCAAAGTAAAGGCAATGCATGAAGCATTGGAGGGGATTCCTTACGAACATCTGTTTGTGGTTGTGAACACACCTGAATATGGAGGTGGGGGAATTTTCAACTCTTACCAGGTTGCGGCTGCAAAAAACAGATTCACATTGCCTGTGGCGGTGCATGAATTCGGCCACAGTTTTGCCGGTTTGGCCGACGAATATTTCTATGCTGATGAGGAAGACGACACTTATCCGCTTGATGTTGAACCATGGGAGGCGAATATCACCACAATGGTTGATTTCGATTCAAAATGGGCTGATATTGCAGATGGAGAAAAAGTTGGTGTCTTCCAGGGGGGAGGCTACAAGACCCTTGGCATCTTTAGGCCTACTGAAACATGCCGGATGCGCGACAATTTCTTCCCGACTTTCTGTCCGGTCTGCGAGAAGGAAATCTTGAAAATAATCAATTTTTACACTGAACAATAACCATTGAAATCATATACCTATGAAAAATTTGAAAAAGCTTGTAGATAAGTTCCGTATAAATGGTGAAGTCAGAGAGATCAAACCTATCGACGGAGGATTAATCAATCATACATATAAAGTCACAACCGATGGTGATGCTCCCGACTATATCCTTCAAAGTAAAAATTCATCCATCTTCCTCAATGTTCCCGCGATGATGGATAACATAGTGAAAGTGACCGAGCATATCAGAAAAAAAGTTGAAAAAGAGGGAGGAGACCCTGATCGTGAGGTTATGCAGATTGTCTTGACAGACGACGGAAAACCATACGTGCAGGATGAAAACGGGGAATACTGGACCATGGCTGTTTTTATCCCTGACACGGTTTCTTATGAAGTGGCCACCACACCCGAACTTGCAAGAAAGGGTGGGGAAGGTATAGGCAAATTCCAAAGATACCTTGAAGATCTAACCGAACCGCTCTATCCTACAATAGAAGGTTTCCATGATTTGGCATACAGGTTCGGACAATGGGACGATACACTCAAAAATGCAATTCCTGAAAGAAAAGAGGAGGCGAAGAAAGAGATTGAATGGGTTGAGGCACGCAGAAAGAAAATGGAAGATTTCTGGAAATTGGTTGAAGAGGGAAAACTACCGAAAAGAGTCACCCACAACGACACCAAACTCAGCAATATTCTTTTTGATAAGGATGGCAACGTGCTATGCGTCATAGACCTTGACACAGTCATGAGTAATACACCGCTTGCAGATTTCGGCGATGCGATCCGTTCATTTGCAAACACCGGTGCCGAAGATGATCAAAATCTTGACAACGTAGATTTGGATGTGGCAAAATATGAGGCATACCGCGACGGGTATCTGTCACAGACTGCCGACATGCTCAATGAAACTGAGAAAGACTATCTTAGTTTTGCTCCCCAATATATCACCTACGAGCAGGTGATGCGTTTCCTTATGGATTATCTGCAGGGCGACACCTACTACAAGACCCTCTATCCGAAGCATAATCTTGTGCGTACGCGTGCTCAGATGAAGCTAATGGAGAGTATGGAAGAAAAGATTTAAAACGGTTGGTAAAGTTCAGATTCCGGTCTTGTTAGGTCTCTGAATAACTCGGCGTATTTTTCAGCTACATCCTTTACAAACCGCGCACCTTTTTCAGCAGTTGACTTTCCGGGATTCCCAATGCCGGTGTCACTGCTGATTTTTTTCCAGTTCCTTGGAATCCATGCCGTTCCTCTCCTTAATGATTCCGGTGCGAAACCGGAACCATTTCCCTCTCCAGCCTCTTCAAGATTCACAAGTTCCGGATGATAATGAAGCATTACCGAGGTTTCTATTTCATCGGCATGATCACCCGGTTCCTCGAAATATTCCTTGGGAGGCATCACCTTGAACCATTCGCTTGAAGCGATTATTAAATCCGGAAAATCCACTGCCAGGTCTCGAATAAACCCTTTGAAAGAGTTTCCACCATGCCCGTTTATGATAATAATCCTCCTTATACCTTGATGATAAAGAGATGACGCGATATCTTGCAGAATGGCTTTTTGGGTTTCCTGTCGGAAGTGCATACAGAATTTCAGGTCGCGTTGTCCCGGATTTTGGGAACCCATCGCCACACATGGCATTACCATCACTCTGACCCCATATTTTTCCATAGCTATTTTGGCTGCATCAACGGCGACATCATGGCTTAAAATTGCATCGGTGAGATAAGGCAAATGCAGGTTGTGAGGTTCTGTGGCTCCCCATGGTATCACTGCCACATCATATTCATTATCCCTTGTAGTGCCATAACATGCCACCGAGAGATCCAATTCCCTTACTTTCCTGTCCATCCTCTTTCCCGTTATTTTGACACTTTCATTTCTATTGTGAAAATATTTGCAGTACGTATGCGTGGTTTAAGCTCCCCTCCGCTGACAATCAATTGATTATTCTTGACAACCATTCCGGCTCCGGCTCGGGCAAGATTTTCGGTTGTCAGTGTAATTTTCCATTTTTCTGTTCGAGGATTAAAGATAAGAAGATGTGGATTGAATCTATACCACCCGACGGGATGTGTCAGATAATCTTCGGGTTGGTGCTGCAATGCAGATAGAAAAATATCTTTGTTGACACCACCGGTCACTGCTATTTTTCCGTCATCAAGTATGGCGGCACACCCTCCACCGGTGGATATTTCTTGTCCCTCCTCGTTTTTTGGCGAGCTGATTTGAGTCCACATCTTATTGGCAAGATTAAATTTTAATCCGTCGCTGTTCAGTGATGCTTCGCGGTTCTCTCCTTTTCCTGCAAAGCCGCCCCAAAGATATATTGATTCCGACCCTGTTTCATCCTTTCCGTGAGCTAAAACGGGTTGCACACGTGGATTACCGGGAAATTCCGGGAGTTCCTCCCATACTTCACTTGCCGGTTCAAGTTTGAACACCTTTTTTGAGGGTTGACCGTTGAAATTGCCTCCGGCGGTATAAATCACAGCTCCGATGGAGGTGATGGCAAAATTGTCGAGTTTACCCGGTAGAAACGGGAGCTGGGTAAGTTCAGTGCCTTTATTGGTCATCTTCAGGAGATAAACGGATGAAAAAGAATCGGAGGCATCCGAACCTCCCACAAGCACGAGACCATCAGGAACTGTGGCGGCCTGACCGTAGGCTATGGGTTCGGGAAGGGTGCCTATGCGTATGGGTGTCCAAGTAGAGTCGGAAGTTACTTCAATCTCATAAATCCCCTCATAGAATTTCTTTTTACTGTCTGGAGCAAGAGGATCTACCGGGAAATTGCAACCACCTGCCTGAATGATTTTCCCGTCGAGCATCCCTACGAAAGCACCCGACACTCCTGCGGTGTAACCTTCCTCAACATCATTGGCTGAAGAATCCGCAACTTCTATTTTCAGTAGTTTTGTTTTCATTTCAATAGTTGAAGAATCACTGGGTTGAGTCTGCTTACCGGTCTTGGGTTGGCATGCGACAAGTAACAATGAAGAGACACTCAAAAGGAGAAATCGGTTTTTCATTGTTTTTCAAGGATATTCCTGATCAGGAGAGAGGATTTTATCATCATTCTCGGGATATGGAAGGGACCTTTGAAGATATTCCCTTTGGCGGGTTGGGCAACGGAGCCGTCTCTGTGCAGATAACCGAACCATTCGGGGAATTCAGGATCGGGGAGATATTTGTATGCCCAGTCGTTAACTTTTTTGTGCATCTCAAGATATTTGATGTCACCGGTGGCTTCAAATGCATAGAGAGCTGCAATAATACCCTCGGTCTGCGGCCACCAGAATTTCATATCTTGGGAGTAGTCTTGAGCCGGGAATCCTTTGCAGTCGCGAAAATTGATTATGCCACCGAATTCCTCGTCCCATCCCCACTCCCATGACCAGTCGAGAATCTGCAGGGCCATATCTTTTATTTCTTTCCCTTTACCTGATTCCCATCCACGGTGTTTGGCCTCTTCCAGCAGGAACCAGGCTGTCTCGATGCAATGACCCGGATTTATGACACGCCCGTTGATAGTGTCGATAACCTCGCCTTCCGGGGTAACCATCTCGAGCAAAGCCTTGTATTCCGGATGTATGAAGTATTTTCGTAGCATATCAACCGACCCATCTATTCTTTTTTCAAGAACAGAATCGGGCATAACGCTTCTCACTATGGCAGCTGTGTTGATAAGGATCATCGTGATGGAATGACCTATAGCCTTCTGTTCCGGAAGATATTTCGGTTCAAGGATGCCCGGCGTGTCGATGAAACGCAACACATCTTTAAAAAGGTTCAAAGATTTGGTTGCATATTTTTTGTCGTCGGTGGCTTTGGCATACTCTGCCATAGCTATTATGGCGAAACATTCAGAAAACACATAACGACGTTTACGCAATGGTTTCCCGTCGGCCGTGACTTCAAAATACATTCTGCCATCGGTGTCGAAACAATATTTCTCAATGAAATCGATGCAGCTTTTTGAGGCTTTCAGGAATTCGGGGTTCTTCTCGATATTATTGTAGGCATAGGAGAAAATAAACCCTGCTCTGCCCTGAAACCACACAGATTTTGTTGAATCCATAAGGTTTCCCACACGGTCGAGGCAGGTGTAGATACCCCCATGTTTCCAATCCATACCGTTAATCATCCAGAAAGGGAGGATATTGTCTAAAAGGTCTTTACGATATTTGGCACCCCAATCTTGGAGATATTGTTTGCTTTCCTCAATTTTCATGGCTATTTCACAGTTTGTTGCAGTGTGAGAAGAAATCTATTGCTTCAAGGTCTTTTTTCAGTTGCTTTTCCTCTTCGTCTGTAAGATTTTGGAAAGGTACACGGTTTTTGCCCATGTCGAGGCCGATAAGTTTCATGATTCTCTTTCCGCCCACAATATTACCTCTATATTTGCATATCACGTTGATCACTTCCTGAGAATAATTCTGGTGTTTGCGCGCCCCTTCGATATCACCTTTTTTCCAGTCGTCGATTATCGCCACAAGCTCTCTGCCGTTATAGTTTGTTGTTCCGCCTATACCACCTTGGGCTCCACCCATGGCAAGAGATGGAAGGATGGTTTCATCCTGACCGTGGAGCATCTCATATTTACCCTCTTTATACAGGCGGCACTGGTTGTATTCATAAATACTTTCGAAAGTATATTTGATTCCGGCAAAGTTAGGTACACGGCCGTCAACAGCTTCAAGCAGTTTTATCATTGGCAGGTATGCGCCGTTGAAAGCCGGGATATGATAATAATAGAAAGGAAGGGAGGGTGCTGCTGTTGCAATCCCTTCGATATACTTCACCAGTTCTTCCACTCGATTTATTTTCGGGAATGGAGGTGCCATGGCGCCGACAGCATCGGCACCTATCTCTTCCGCATGTCGGGCAAGTTCTGCACTGTCTTTCAGGCAACAGCTCCCTACATGCACTATGACTTTAAAATCAGGCCGTTTCTCTTTTATCCATGTTTCGGCGAGTTTCTTTCTCTCATCTGTTGTGAGCATGTAGCCTTCGCCGGATGAACCGTTGATAAAAACGCCTTTCAGACCGTTTTTTCTAAGCATTTCTGCATATCGGGGTATTATCTCATAGTTAACGTCGCCATTTTTCTTGAAAGGGGTGAAAGGGGCGTCGATAAGTCCGTTTATTCTATCCATATTATGTTTTAATTATATAACTAACCAATCTATAATTCCAAATCCTGATATATCCTCCCAAACTATAATTGCTAATTACTAATAATTAATTCCTAATTAAATGAGATTTCCATATTGTCGGTTTTGGGTCGGAGCACCACAAGCTGCAATATTACAGCCACAGCTATTATTATCGCCATATAGGCAAAACCGAGACCAAGGTCGCCGTTGACTGCCCATTCACCCAATATCTGGGTCACGATGGCGCCCGCAAAAACTCCCGTCATGTTAAGCACACCGTAGGCCGAAGCCCTGAGACGCGCCGGGATGAATTGGCATAGAATAGGCATAGTGTTGGAATCGAACATTCCGTAGCCGATGCCGAAGAAGAGACAGACGCAAATTGTGGTGACCGCATTGTGACTCAAGCCTATCAATATGAGGGTAGGAATCATCATTGTTAATCCGATAGCGCTGGTGAAGACTCTTCCTTTCTTTGTGATTTTAACCCATTTGTCGGAAATCGGACCTCCGATCATAACACCTATGAAAGATGCCACGGCGATACTGATGGTGGCTGCCGGTCCCGCCACAGCCGGTGTGAGTCCGAGATTCTCTGCAAACAGGGTAGGCAGCCAGTTCTTTGTTGACCATCCGGGCAACGACGAAGATGCAAAGAAGAAAAGAATCACCCAGAAAGCAATGTTTGAGAAGATCATGGCAAAACCTCTCAAAACCGAAATGTTGTCTTTTTTCTTTTCGGTGATTTCCGGGTCTGCTTCCGCACCGGCAAGTTCCTGGGCGTCGAAAATTGTGTCCGGTCTTTTTTCACGTAATAGAACTATAAGTACTGCAGCATAGATCACGCCTCCGATACCGAACCATTTGAATGTGTCTTGCCAGGAGAAAGCCGCCGCCACTGTCGCTCCGAATCCACCTAAGGCCTGCCCCATGTAAAGACCGGTCATGTGGATTCCGATGGCAAGTGAACGACCCTGTTTGGTGAAATAATCAGCTATCAGTGACAAGGCTGCAGGCAGATAGAGGGCCTCGCTGACTCCCATCACTCCCCTCAGCACGAAAATTCCGGAATAAGTGGTGCATAACGACATGAATGAAGTAACAGCCGACCAAACGCCTAATGAACCCACGATTAGCCATTTCCGGTTGAGTTTGTCGGCGACTGCACCCGACACGGGGCTCACGCAACCGTAAATCCATAGGAAAATGGCCATGAGTCGCCCGAAGTTGGCCGGGTCTTGAATTGCCGGGATGGTGACTCCGATTGATTGTTGCATCGTCGACAACATCTGGCGGTCGAGATAATTGACCAGAGCAACCACCCAAAGAAGGCCAACAACCATCCATGGATAAAATTTTTTCTCTTGAAGACTGAACATATTGATTGAGTTTTCCGGGGCTAAGGATGCATGATTCTTATTTTTGCAAATATAATACAAATTGACAGAAAGATATAATTGAACTATATGATAGGTGGGGAAGTCTCCTGACTTCCCCTGGGAAACCCGGGAGGTTTCCCCTCCCAAGAATCAAAGGTGAAATATGAAATAGATAATCTTATGTATATTTGCATACTTTTTCAACAAATTTGATCTTTCAGACATCAATATGTTCCGAGGATATTTTTTCGCTGCACTTGCTGCAGCCGCCTACGGCACGAATCCGGCTTTCGCCGTTCCCCTCTACGAGGATGGCATGAACCCTAATACGGTATTGTTTTTCCGATATATTCTCGGGCTTCCTTTCCTTGCTTTGTTGATGTTGATTAGAAAAATTGATTTCAGACTTAAAAGGGATGAGGTCTTTGCAGTGTCGGTGTTGGGAATACTTATGGCTTTATCCTCGTTGACCCTGTTTGAAAGCTATCAATATATTAATTCAGGCATTGCCTCGACTTTGTTGTTTATTTATCCCATCCTTGTGGCGCTTATCATGATTGTTTTCCATCATGAAAAAGTTAAGGTCAGCCTTATTCTCTGTCTGGCTATCATGGTTGCAGGGTTATTGCTTTTGATGCAACCGAATGGTGAAACAGGCATAAACAGCTATGGTTTCTTACTTGTGATGGTGTCGGCTCTAACGTATGCATTCTATATAGTGTTGGTGAATGTCAATAAAAAAATATCGCGAATACCGACAACGAAACTGTTGTTTTACGTGCTACTGTTCGGATGCGGGGTTTTTATATTCAAGATAGTTGCCGGAACTCCCATAACATTACCCCAAGTGAATTTTGGTTGGTTTAATCTTGTTGCTTTGGCATTAATACCGACTGTATTGTCTTTGGCAAGTACATCAATTGCCATTCATCTGATAGGTCCGACGCCCACAGCGATTTTCGGGGCGCTTGAACCGGTGACGGCTGTGGTTTTGAGCATGGTTTTTCTTCACCAATCAATTACGGGTCAAGAAATCGTAGGAGGACTTCTCATTATAGTGGCCACCACTATTGTGGTCGGGAGTAAGTCGGTTGACAAGTTCATTCTTCACGTGAGAAAAATGTTTCCAAAAGGAGGGGTACGGACTGAAACACAAGAAAACGGAAAGTAATAGGGAGAGAATAAATATAAAATATAATAGATATGGAAAAATTAAAGAAATATGATCTGGTGGTGCCTTATCTTCCTGCCGGAGAAGGGAAGCCTGTAGAGGTTAAGATTGAGAAAGTCAACTGGCCCGGCTCATATCCCTATGCGCCGGAAGTCAAGGCAAGGTTATGGCATGACGGTGACAACCTCCATATAGAATATGAGGTTGACGAGGAATATGTGGCAGCTCTTGCCGACAATGACAACGGAGAAGTTTGGAAAGATTCCTGTGTGGAGTTTTTCGTAAGTTTAGATGGAAATGGCTACTATAATCTGGAGTCGAATTGCACGGGTAAAGTTCTTCTTTCGCATAGGCTCGGCAGGAAAGATAATGTTGAATATGCCTCAGAAGATGTGCTTAAAGGCATAAAACGTGATCCCTCTCTGGGTTCTTCACCTTTTGCTGTCAGGAAGAGTGACGGAAAGTGGACTTTAAAACTGGTGGTGCCCGCCACCACGTTTTTCAAAACCGGGATAGAGAGTTTTAAGGGAATTGACGCCAAATGTAACATTTATAAATGTGGCGATGAATTGCCAGTTCCTCACTTCCTGTCACTGTTCCCTATAAAGACTGAAAATCCTGATTTCCACAGGCCGGAATTTTTCGGCACAGTGCATTTTGAATAGGATATTATAAGAGAGGTGAGACAATTGAAAATTTTGTCTCACCTCTCTTACCGGTTAATTGATTTGATTGGTTTTATATTGGATATTATGGATTTTTAAAATACTTCGGTTCAATTACATATAATTTAAATTTACCCTAATCACGCGGATTAGGG
>JAFLTM010000049.1 GCA_022509225.1 Muribaculaceae bacterium | reverse complement strand
TTTAACCCCATTGGTGTTTGAGACCAACGCGTCTACCAATTCCGCCATCAGGGCATCACGTCGCAAACGCAGTTGCAAATTTAATAAAAGTTTTTTTATGTGCAAAATGTGCCCCCTGTATCAATAACCGAAATCTGCAAGCTATGATCATAACAAGGTTAAATAGCACTTTAAACCACTTTTTTGGTTAATTTTGTAGTCTAACTGTCTTTAGAAACAAAAGAATGAGCTACAGTTGTAACATCACCTTCGTTGTGGGAAAAGAAGAGGAAGAGCATTTGCAGAATTATCTTAAAGGTCTTATTCCGGTGCTTTTTAGCAGCGGAGGTAGTGCAACCTCTCCAAGTTTAAAGAAAGTGATAGAAATTGGAGGTGATCCGGTCAACGAAGAAACGGGGCTTAGTATAGCCTTGTCTTCAGATTTCAAGGCTGTGGCAGATATCCTTGAATGGCAAGAGTCTAACTTAATGCCTGCATTGGAAAATTTCTCTTCAGAATTCGGAGGGGAGGGGGTGTATTTTATTACACTGCTAGAAAATCTTGTAATCAAAAATATGTAAGAACAAAGTCTTAGAAGATTGTGGCTGATAATAAAGATACAGACTACGAACGAATCATCATGGGAGTGGATCCCGGCACAAACGTCATGGGTTACGGGATGCTCGGCGTTAACGGCTCCAAAATCACACCGATTGTCATGGGTGTGATTAAACTTGATAAATTTGATAGTCATTATCTACGATTGGCAAGGATATTCACGAGAATAACAGCTTTAATAGAACAATACCTTCCGGACGAGATGGCAATTGAGGCTCCTTTCTATGGAAAGAACGTGCAATCTATGCTGAAACTCGGAAGGGCGCAGGGGGTGGCTATGGCAGCCGCACTCGCTCGAGACATACCTATTGCCGAATACGCACCTTTGAAAGTGAAACAAATAGTCACCGGAAATGGAGGAGCCTCGAAGGAACAAGTTGCCAATATGCTTTGTTATATTTTAAAAATGGAAAAAGCTGAATTGCCAACACTCCTTGATGCAACCGATGCCATGGCAGTGGCTCTTGCCCATTATTATGAAAGTAAGAAACCGGCGTCAATATCACACGCAAAATCGTGGGAACAGTTTATAAAACAGAATCCTGAAAAATTAGTGAAAAGGAAAAAATAAAATATTTATACGATGGACAGATACAGTAAGGTTATATCAGAAAGTCATGTTTTGACCGACAAAGAAAAAATTGCTTCTGAAATTGAAAAAATAAAAGAGAGATTGCCTGAATTAAGGAAACCGGAAATTTACGGTAAAATATTCAGTTGCATTGATCTCACCACCCTTAACACAACAGACAGTCAGGACAGCGTTTCATCATTCATTAAGAGAGTTAATGATTTCGACAATGATTATCCTCAATTTAAAAATGTTGCGGCAGTGTGTGTGTTCAGTAATTTCGCTGGTGTGGTCAGGTCACATCTTGAAGTTAGCGATGTTAAGATTGCTGTGGTAGCCGGTGGGTTCCCTTCCGGCCAGACCTTTACAGAAGTGAAAGTTGCCGACACCGCCCTGGCAGTATCGGAAGGGGCAGACGAGGTTGATGTGGTGATGAATCTCGGAATGCTGCTCGACGGAGCCTACGAAGAGCTTTGCGACGAATTAATCGAGGTGAAGCATGCAGCCAAGGATGCCCATATAAAAGTGATAATAGAATCCGGAGCCCTAAAAGATGCTGCAAAGATCAGAGACGCTTCGTTGCTTGCAATGTGGAGCGACGCTGATTTCATCAAGACGTCGACAGGGAAAGTCTATCAGGGAGCATCTCCCGAAGCGGCTTATGTGATGTGTTCCTGCATTAAGGAATACTATGAAAAAACAGGCCGCAAGGTTGGGTTCAAGGCAGCCGGCGGTGTGAGATCAACAGAAGATGCTCTTCTGTATTATGCAATTGTCAGAGAAGTGTTGGGCGAAGAATGGCTTGACCGAGATTATTTCAGGATAGGCGCAAGCAGTCTTGCAAATAATATTCTTGCTGACATGCTTAATGAGCCGAACTTCAACTACTTCTGATCACCAAATATCAAGAATGTCGAGATTTTCAAGGATCTCAAGGAATTTGACTTCAGGAACTTTGTTAAAATATTCGTACCGCCCGGGATCAAGGTGATAGCCTTCCTGGGCTTTTTGTATGATTTTACCGATTATCGACCCTATATTTTGATCGCCTTCATATTCATCTGTGATATCATCCACCCAGCACCATGTCAGTTTTGAATCAGTCAATGTTATAATCTTATACACATTGGCTGTTTGTTGGGCGCTTATATAGACCACGAGATTATAGCCGGGCTCAAAGAAGAAGACATCGTCAGATATAATACCGATAGTTTCTCCGTCTTCCATTTCAATGTTTAGATGCCTTATGGTGTTGTTTTCACGGAATTCAAGATAAACATCGTCTGAAGGAGACCATACGCCCAGGATATTATCAGGCATTCTCACATCTTCATCGTTATTTGAACATGAAGTGATAAAGATAAAAGAGACAGCGAGGGAAAGAAAAATAAGACCGTTCTTTAAGATCTTGTCCATAGCTAAAGCACTTGGTTTATTAATCGGTAAAATTATGGATAAACAGTTTTTTATAGAACGGGAGGGTGTGTCAAATATTGCCGACACACCCTCCAATTACTTTATTGAGATGATATCAATCCTTATATTTTTTGAATATGATAGCTGCATTATGGCCTCCGAAGCCGAAGGTGTTTGATAAGGCAGCATTGATATCACGTTTCTGAGCCTTATTGAATGTGAAGTTCAGATTGTAGTCAATTTCGGGGTCTTTGTCATCCTCTTCATGATTGATTGTGGGAGGAATGATGCCATCGGTAATTGCCTTAACGCTCATCAAAGCTTCAAGAGCGCCTGCAGCTCCGAGAAGATGCCCGGTCATTGATTTGGTTGAGCTGAGATTCATGTCGTAGGCATGTTTGCCAAACACTTCTTTCACAGCTTTCTCCTCGCCTATATCACCAACGGGAGTGGATGTTCCGTGGAGATTGACATAGTCAATTTCTTCAGGTTTCATGCCTGCATCCTTAAGGGCATTTTCCATCACGAGTCTTGCTCCCAGACCTTCGGGGTGAGTGGCGGTTATGTGATAGGCATCTGCACTCATTCCGCCTCCTGCCACCTCGGCATAAATGTGAGCGCCTCTTGCTTTTGCGTGCTCAAGTTCTTCCAACACCAAGGCCGCAGCTCCTTCACCAATCACGAATCCGTCACGGCTGCCCGAGAAGGGTCTTGAAGCACGTTCCGGCTCATCGTTACGTGTAGAGAGGGCTTTCATGGCATTGAAACCGCCCACTCCGGCAGGATATATAGCAGCTTCGGCTCCACCGGCCACTATTGCATCAGCCATTCCAAGTCTCACCAGGTTGAATGCATCTATGAGTGCATTATTTGATGAGGCACAGGCTGAAACAGTAGCGTAATTTGGCCCCCGGAAGTTATGATCTATTGAGATTTGACCGGCAGCGATGTCGGCAATCATTTTAGGAATGAAGAAGGGGTTGTATTTTGGTCCCTGTTCCTCGCCATTCAATGCGAAATATCCGGCTTCCTGTTCAAATGTGTGCAGACCTCCGATTCCGGCAGCAAAGATAACGCCGATACGGTTTTTATCAACATTTTCATTATCTAGGCCGGCATCATTTATTGCCTGGTCTGCCGCTACAATGGCATACATCGCGTAGAGGTCAAGTGTTCTTGCCTTTTTCCTGTCGAAATGCTCTTCAGGATTAAAGTCTTTAACCTCGCAGGCAAAACGTGTCTTGAATTTAGTGGAATCGAAATGGGTGATCGGGCCTGCGCCGCTCACGCCATTCACGGCGTTTTTCCAGGTTGTCTCCACATCATTACCGATGGGAGTCAGCGCGCCGAGTCCTGTAACAACAACTCTCTTTAATTCCATTAGTGGATATTTCCCGGTTAAACCGGAACCTGTTAGTTAGAATGTTCTTCTATATATTTCACTGCATCGCCAACGGTGGTGATTTTCTCTGCATCTTCATCAGGGATGGTGATGCCGAATTCTTTTTCGAATTCCATGATGAGCTCCACCTGGTCAAGTGAATCTGCTCCAAGGTCTTTGCTGAATTCTGCTGTAGGAGTCACTTCGTTTTCGTCTACTGTTAGTTTATCGACGATGATAGCTTTCACTCTTGATGCTATATCTTCCATAATTTCTAAATTTTTAAGGATTTATATTCTTATTTACGAAATTTCCGTTGCAAAGTAATAGAAAAAAATTCATTTAATGAAATTTTAACTTAAAAATTGCACGAAAAACCACCAATTGTGCAGCAATAATGTCGGTTTTACCTTATTTTATCACTCCACAGTCCAAGTTTCATGGCTTTTGAGTATCATATCGCGCAGAGATCCGAAACCTTTCTTAGTTCTGACTTCTTCCACCTGCTTCTCCACATCAGTTTCATAAGTGGGTGCAGTCACATCGCGGATCACTCCGATTGCAAGGGGAAGTGTGGAGCCATCCATCAATGCGAGTTGACGTTGCAACGTGTCGTCGGCACACTCCGGATCATGCACAAGAATATCGTCAATTGTGTAGCCATCCTCTCCTATTGTCACCGATTTAAGCCCGAATCCATCTTGGACGAGGCCCTTGTTCTTTTCTTTACCGAAAATCATTTTCTCTCCTTTGGCAAGATGAATCACATGATCTTCGCGGGTTTCTTTGTCTGTGAGAAAGCTATGAATCCCATGGTTGAAAATAACACAATTCTGAAGAATCTCCACCACTGCAGCACCTTTATGCCTTGCAGCCGCCACCATTATTTCTTTCGTGGTGTCGAGTGAGACATCAAAACCTCTTGCAAAGAATTTGCCACGACAGCCGAAAACGAGTTCAGCCGGTATGAAAGGGTCTTCAGTCGTGCCATAGGGAGAAGACTTTGAAACGAAACCACGGTCGGATGTAGGAGAATACTGACCCTTTGTCAATCCGTAGATCTTATTGTTGAAAAGAAGGATATTGATATCTATATTCCTGCGGAGAGCATGGATAAAGTGATTGCCGCCTATAGCGAGACCGTCGCCGTCGCCCGACACTTGCCAAACGGTTAGGTCGGGACGTGCGGTTTTCAAGCCTGTGGCTATGGCAGCCGCCCTTCCGTGGATGGTGTGCATGCCATAGGTGTTCATATAATATGGCAACCGTGAGGAGCATCCTATTCCCGATATCACGGCAGTGTCTTTGGGTGAAACACCCACTTCGGCCATAGCCTTGTGCAATGTGTTCAATATTGCATGGTCGCCACAACCGGGGCACCAACGTGCAGCCTGTTCATTCTTGAAATCAGCCGCTGTGTATTTTGTCTGTATTGTCGCTTCCATGGTCTTATTTTTCTGATATGAACTTTTTAACACCCTCCGTTATTTCATTAACCATAAATGGCTGCCCTTCTATTTTATTGATGCGCAGAATCTCCTTGCCGGGAAGATGCATCTGAAGATAGTCGGCAAACATTCCTGTGTTGAGTTCCGCAACGATTATTCTCTTGTAGTTTTTAAGGGTCTCAATTGCATTTGCCGGCATAGGATTGATATATCTGAATTGTGCCAAAGCCACCGGGATTCCAGAAGCGGCAAGTTCTGCAGAGGCTGAAAGCAAATGTCCGTATGTGCCACCCCAACCCACGAGAACAGTATCTGCGCCCGGATCTCCCTCTATTTCCAACAATGGGATATCATCTGCAATGCGAGCTATTTTTTCCCGACGTGTCTTCACCATGAGTTCATGATTGTGTCCGTCGGTAGAAATCACTGATGTATTGAAGTCTTTTTCAAGGCCTCCAACCCTGTGCATCGCTCCTTCGGTGCCGGGTATGGCCCAGTATCTCACTTTTGTTTTATCATCACGAAGATAAGGTTTCCAGCCGGCCTCAAGTGCATCACCCGGGACATAATTAGGCTTGATTTCAGGAAAATCATTTTCATCGGGGATTCTCCATGCTGAAGATCCGTTGGCTATGTAGGCATCCGTGAGCAGAATCACGGGGGTCATGTGTTCCACTGCTATTCTGGCTGCCTCGAATGCCATATTGAAACAGTCGGTAGGGGAGGTGGCGGCAACCACACATAACGGGCTTTCTCCGTTTCTGCCATATAGAGCCTGCATCAGGTCGGTCTGCTCCGTCTTTGTTGGCAATCCGGTGGATGGGCCTCCACGTTGTACATCTACGACAACCAATGGAAGTTCTGCCATGACTGCAAGTCCGATGCCTTCACTCTTAAGGGCCAATCCCGGGCCTGAAGTCGTGGTCACGGCCAGATGCCCACCGTAGGATGCCCCTATTGCGGAACAAACGCCGGCAATCTCATCTTCCATCTGACAAGCCTTCACTCCCAAATCCTTGCGTTTGGCAAGCTCGTGCAAAATGTCTGTTGCCGGGGTGATGGGATAGGAACCAAGGAAGAGAGGACGTCCTGATTTCTCAGATGCCATGATCAGTCCCCACGCCGTTGCAGTGTTTCCGTTGATATCAGTATAAACACCGGGTTTGGCCTCATCACTTTCTATCCTGTAGGTCGGCATGCTTGCATGCGTGTTATGCCCGTAATCCCATCCGGCATATATCACTTTTTCGTTTGCTTCATAAATAGCCGGCTTTTTGGCAAACTTGGCTTTAAGTTTTGCCAGCACCTTATCTACCGGACGGTCAAACAGCCAGCAAACGAGCCCCAAGGCAAGCATGTTCTTGCATTTCATGATACTCTTGTTGTCAAGCCCGGAATCTGACAAGGTGTTTTTCAAGAGTGTTGTCATTGGCACGAGCATTATCCTGTCGGGATCGATATTTAGCTCGGCTATAGGATCGTTGGTGGCGTAAAGCGCTTTCTTTAGGTTTGATTCAGTAAAGGAATCGGAATCACAAATTATGATGCCTCCCGGTTTCAAGTGCCGGAGATTTGTCTTTAGCGCGGCAGGATTCATGGCAACCAGCACATCGGCCTTGTCACCGGGTGTGTGCACCTCTTTTCCCACGCTGACTTGAAATCCTGACACCCCGCTCAGGGAACCTTGCGGAGCCCTGATCTCTGCCGGATAATCCGGGAACGTTGAAATCATATTACCCTCTCCTGCCGACACATCTGAAAAGATGTTGCCCACAAGCTGCATCCCGTCGCCGGAATCGCCGGAAAATCGTATAACTACTTTATCGACTTTCCTAACGTTTGTTGTTTGTGACATGGATAGTGATTATAATTTGATTGAATTCTGAAAAATATGTTTATATGGAATCAGTGTTTTTTCATGGTGATCGCTCACGTTGGCAAAATTACAAAAAACTTTATATTTTTTATCTTCATTGAAACATTATGTGAGTTGTTTCATTTCATTTTTTCTTGAAATGAGGATGATGATCCATCAATTCCCTTCTTAATCTTGAGCGGTCGAGGTGCAGATAGAGTTCCGTGGTTGCAATGCTTTCATGACCGAGCATCTCCTGGATGGCTCTTAGATTGGCACCCCCTTCAAGAAGATGTGTGGCGAATGAATGTCGCAACGTGTGGGGACTTACAGTTTTCTTTATGCCGGCAGAGGCTGCCAAATCCTTTATTATATAGAAAATCATCACTCTTGTAAGAGGTCGGCCTCTTCGGTTAAGAAACAGGATATCGTCGCTTCCCGGTTTTATATTAAGATTTGCACGTTGTGGCAGATATTGTTCTATAAGGTGGGCAGCCGCCGGTGAAACGGGCACCAATCTTTCCTTATTCCCTTTGCCTTCCACAATCAAAAGATTCTCGTCGAGGTCAAGTCTTGAAATGCGGAGCCCCGTGAGTTCCGACACACGCAACCCCGAGCCGTAAAGCATCTCAATTATGGCGTGGTTACGAAGGCTCTCCTCTTTATCCAACGGAATTGCCCCGATCATGGCATCAATTTCCTCCACGCTCAAAACATCCGGCAACTCCCGGCCAAGTTTCGGAGATTCCAGAAGTTCCGAGGGATCAGTTTCAATAAAACCTTCGAGCCTTAAAAATTTATAGAACGATTTAATGCCTGACAACACACGTGCCTGCGACCTGGGTGAAATACCCATATCATGAAGTGTGGCGAGAAAATCGTGAAGTGTGGCTGTGGTTGCAACGTCGGCTTTAACATTTCTTTCCTCAAGAAATCCTAACAGGTGACAAACGTCTCTGCCATAAGCTTCAGCGGTATTGCCGGAAAGACCGCGTTCCAAGGCAAGATAAGCTTCAAAATTCTCTCTTAATTTGTTATTGTCAGGGAGTTGCCTCATGAATTAAAATTTAACATCGTAATCCACATACTCCATCTCTTGTCGGGGTATCAATATAAGTTTGTTTTTCCCTGTCAAGAGCAAGCCCTTTGCTATTGGTTTCCTGATTATGGCCTCTTCACTTGCAGAGGGTTTAAGAGCATACACCGTCACTCCTGTCTCTATTGCCGACATTATGATTTCTTGGGGCATTTCAGGTGCCGGTTCCGGCAAAATTAATATATCGCCTTTATTGAATTTAAACTTCGTCTGATTATTGCACGCAATGCATGGTATATTTAGTATGGTAGCCGTTGCCGATACAAACCGTGGTATCGGCATGATTGACACAACCCTTTTTATATCAAGGAAATTAAGGATGCGTAATAAAAGCCTCATCTCATTCCTTAACCTTGGAGGCACCCCTTTTTCTATCAAAATTTCATGGTCTATCTCTGAATATCCGTAGAAACCGTAAATGCCCGACTTCACTACCTCATTCACAAACCTGAATGCGAAAGGGGAGTGGACACCGTATCCCTTTGAATGCCGCCACCGGAGATAGCTTTTAAAAATTGAATTTCTTGGGGTCATAAATTTTGAGGCCCCACATGGCCAGCGCGAAAGCACACACAATCCCGATAAAACATAACGACACTATGGCAATCGCATTTGTGGTTTTCAATGACTGCGGGTCAAACACAAATTCTATCTGATGTTGCCCGGCAGGAATTTTTAATGCCCTTAGCACATAATCCACACGTCCTATAGGAGCACTCACTCCATCGATTGTGGCGTTCCATCCCCATGGGAAATAAATCTCACTGAACACAGCCACATTATCTTTTGATGTTTTTGAAACATACTTCAAGCGGTTTGGAGCATAACTTGTTTCATAAATGGTGTCGCCCGGTGCCGGTGAAGTGGCCATACCGAGGATGGACTCAAACATTTGGTCAGACACTGCATAAAGGCCCGGGTTAATTGTGTCGAGAGCAGCCATTTCAGCATTTGCTCCGTCAACATAGGTGATTCCGTCGATGAGCCATGCATTTCCCAATGCCTCTGGATTGACTTCATATTGGTCGCCATTCAAGAAATATTTAGCGTTCAGCATATTCAGCACAGCCCGGTTGCCTTGTGATATCTGATGGGTGATGAGGTCGTTATATCTTGTGAGTTTTGCAGCATGATATCCTCCAATCGTCTTGTGGAAATAAGAGGAACGCGCCTCATTAAACCCACCGAAGTCCATTACCCTGTAATTGGTTGTATCCGCAAGAATTGCATCATCGGCAGCTGTTTTAGCAAAGACGTTGTTGTTGGAGGTAGGTATGGTGAAATTCTCTGAATTGACGTAACGTTTATTCAAGGGATAAAGATCAAGTATTATAAGGATAGTGAGACATCCAACCAGAATCGGGGCGTTCTTTAATATTCTCTTGAACCATAACATCAGAATGCAAAATCCTGCAATAATGAATGCAAGCGAACGGAAAGAATCGGCCGACACAAGGCTTAACCGGCTGTCGGCCACTGCGTTCAATACCCTTGTGTTTTGAGGATTTTGGAATGCATCTTTCAATTGTTCCGTTTCATTCGCGCTGAAAGGGCTTCCAAAGAAACTCGGACTCACCCAACCCACGAAACATATCAGTGCGAAAACCCCGAACACGGTGTAGAGTGTCCATCGATATCGTTGCAGAAAATTTTTATCGTCTATTATCTTTTTGAGGCATAACACCGCCAAAAGGGGGATAGTAAACTCCAAGACGACGAGAATACTGGAAACTGTTCTAAACTTGTTGTAACCCGGGAAATAGTCTATAAAAAAGTCTGTAAGAGGATTGAAGTTATGTCCCCATGAGAGACCAAGCGCAAGGACAGATACTGCAAACAAAGCCCATTTCACCGGCCCTTCCACTACAAAAAGTGCTAATATCGCAAGCACAAATATGAAAGCCCCCACATAAACCGGACCGTTTGTCATAGGTTGATCACCGAAATATTGAGGGAATTGCCCCAACACCATTCTTTCTTCGTAAGGCAGCATCGCCTCTTGGGCTTTGTCGGTTTCAGCCGTACTAAGCAATACGTTCTGACCCCTGACCGGCTTTATTGTTGCGCCACCTTTCACGTTAGGTATGAGCAGAGTCATTGATTCATCCACGCCATAACTCCAGGCTGTGATGTAATTCTTGTCAAGTCCTGAAGACGGGGCAGACCCATTGGTTGTGAGATCGGTTGCTTTCCCTCTTATGGTTTCGGCAGCGTATTTATAGCTGTTGTAAAGATTAGCCGAATTGGCTCCAACGGCAAGACCTCCCGCTATGATGCAGCAGCATGTCGCAACCGCCCATTTTTGCATCGTGTTTTCCTGAATGCTTTTCCATAGCCATGCAAGCACCAGGAAAAATATCACAAAACAGAAATAATAGGTCATCTGAGGGTGATTGCTCTGTAGCTCAAGAGCTCCGAACAAGGCAGTTATTGCAGTGCCGGGTAGGTATTTCCCACGATAACACAGTGCTATTCCTCCGATTGTTGGCGGCACATAGGCCAGGGCAAGGAATTTCCATATATGGCCTGCTCCGATTATTATGATGAAATATGTCGAGAATCCCCACGCCACTGCTGCAAACAGAGAGGTGTACCACCTGAATTTCATACAGAGGCACATGATGAAAAATCCAAGCATCATTATAAAAAGCAGGTTGGAAGGAGCCGGCAGCCATAAGGAATAGACTTTTGCAACCCCCGACAACACATTGTTGGCAGGATATGAAGGTGAGATCTGGAAGTTAGGCATTCCCGAGAATAACGCATTGGTCCATCTTGTTGTCTCACCTGTTTTTTCGGTAAATGCAACACCTTCCTGCCCATTGGCCATTCCCTGAAGTGTGTCTGCCTGCTGCAAGACATTTCCTTCCATGGCATCAGGAAAGAAAAAGAAGAAAGCCACTACCGCCAGAAGCAGAGCAGCCAGAACTGAATAGACGTATTTGGGTTTTATCATCATTAATCTTCTACCGGAATATAGATTTGTCTGTTCATGCTTTGTTCAAGAGAAATAAGGGTTTCTGTCTCCGTGACACCCGGTATATGTTGAATCTGATCGTTCAAGAGCTGCATCAGATGCTGGTTATCCTGTGCATATACTTTTATCAACATTGAATATGGACCCGTTGTGAAATGACATTCCACCACTTCGGGTATTTTTTCAAGCTTGCTCACCACGTCCCGATACATAGAACCTTTTTCAAGACTCACCCCTATATATGTGCAGGTATTGTAGCCCAACGCCTTGGGATTCACAATATAACCTGAACCCACGATTACTTTCATCTCCGTAAGTCGTTGTATTCTTTGATGAATTGCCGCCCGCGACACACCACACTCCACTGCAACATCCTTTGACGGGATGCGTGCATTCTTGGTTATGATGTTTAATATCTTTTTGTCAAGATTATCTATCTTTTCCATATCACTTTTTTACATTACAAGGCAAATGTATCATTAATTTTAGAAAATTGCAAGCAAAAAGCAATTTTCAATATGATGTCCGGGCTCTGTTTTTAGCAAAATAATAAGAAATCCTGCAAGTCACCAATCCTATGACAATAACCGGCACAGATGTAATGAGAATATCCATCCATTCCACCCTTACAGGATAGGCATGGATCGTGAGCATTTCCGGGTCACCGGCTAATTTTATGAATCCGAAGTGTTCTTGCAAAAGTGAAAGCAGAATGCCGATTATTAGCCCGATAATTCCTCCTGTGAGTGTCACCAGCAAGCTTTCCCATTGAAAAATATTCCCGATTTTTTTAACACTTAGCCCAAGTCGTGAAAGTGTTACCAGCGAAATTTCCTTTTCTACAACCAGCATTGACAGGGTGCTGATAAGATTAAAAGATGCAATGACCAATATGAAAGTCAATAAAAGGAATGTTATCCATTTTTCCACAGCCACCATCCTGAAATTTATTTGTTGCTGTTCAAGCCTGTCTTTCACAATAAAGTCGGATCCGAGTTGTTTTCTAAGATTGTTTGCAAGTCTAGTCAGATCGGCGCCGGGGGCTGCCTTTAACTCAATGGAGGTGGCTTCATCATCATACAGGAACAGGTCTCTTGCCACTGTTATATCACAAATGATTGTGTTTTCATCGGTTTCAGACTGCAATGACTGAAAAATGGATTTCACAAATATTGAGTCAGTTAGGAAAGAAGCAGCAGGATTGGCAAGGTTCACTTTCCCTTCTCTCCTTGGTGCAAAAACAAGTATATTTTCTCCCGGTGTATAGACTCCAAGCCGGTTTGCCACTCCCACAGAGATTGAAGCGTCATTTCCGGAATAGTCTGCGAATAGTCCGGGGTCAAGCAATATGGAATCTATGGATGTTATCTGTGAGTATTTTGGAATGTTTACACCCTTCAATCTCACCGGCATCTCTTTCTGTCCGGCAATGGCCAAGGCGTTGTCGGATACCACCGGCATCGCCAACTCTATCTCCGGAAACATTTCAAGCTTTTCAGAAAGAGAGTCGCCATTGGCGATTGTCTTGCCGTAGCTTGGCATCACACTGATATCGGCAATGAGATTGTCTAACCGTAAGTTTAAATTATGCCTGAACCCGTTGAATACCGAGAGAACTATGATAATGGCTGCCGTGGCCACGGCAACGCCTACAACCGATATTATTGATATGGCACTGACCGCTCTGTGAGATTTCGGGGCGGTCAGGTATCTTAATGCAATTTTTAAAGGGAGGGAAACTCCTCTCATGCCTCTTCTTTCTCCTCTTCCGAACCTTCTTTATGAGGACCGAGAAGACGATCGATGTTTTCTATGTAATCCAATGAATCGTCTAAATAAAATTGAAGTTCGGGACATTTTCGTAGAACTTCCTTTACATTTTGTGCAAGTTCGTAACGCACTGTCTTTGCCTGTTTCTTGATATTTTCAAGGATTTCCTGACTCTTGGCCGGAGGGAATATGCTGAGATAAGCTTTTGCTATGCTTAAATCAGGTGTCACCCTCACTGCACTCACCGAAACAATAACACCACCCAGGGCAGAGGTTTGTTTACGGAATATTTCACTTAATTCCTTTTGAAGGAGTCGGGCTATCTTTGCTTGTCGTTTACTTTCCATAATAATGTTTTTTCAAAAATTGATGTTTCCTTATAAATTAATCCGAGTGTTAAACACTCCTTTTAATTTTATAACATTTCAAATGCCGATTAGTTTTTCTTCCTTATTATGGTCAGGCCGTCACGTATGGGAATAATAGCCACTTCAACTTGGAGACATTTCATCACCTCATCATTAAATTTCATTATTCCTTGCGTCTGTGGGGAATGTTTGCTCTGTTCCATTACATGACCATCCCATAAAGTATTGTCGGCTAAAATGAATCCCCCGGGCTTGATTAATTTTAAAACTTTTTCGAAATATAGGTCGTATTCGCGTTTATCGGCATCTATCAGAGCCATATCGAATTCATTGCCATGCCATAAATCCAATAGATCCAATGCATTTCCAATATGGAGCCGGATTTTATCTATATAGGGAGATTTAGAAAAATTGGACAAGATCACCTCCTCCATCTCGTCATTCGATTCAATTGTGTCGATCGTGCCGTCGTCATCCAAGCCTTCGGCTATGCACAAGGCTGAATATCCTGTGAAAGTACCCAATTCAAGCACTCTCTTTGGTTTTGCCATGGCGACAAGCATTTTGAGCAATCTTCCTTGTATGTGCCCTGAACACATCCTGCCATTCAAATAGTTGAGGTTTGTGATGCGTTCAACATCCCGGAGATATACCGGTTGCGGGGAAATATGTGCTTCGATATAATCCTCTATGTCAGACGTCATAAGGATGACTTGATGTAAGACACCGCCATGGTGTAACCTTCCAGGTCGAATCCTGAAATAATCCCCTTGCAGCGAGAGCCGGTGACTGAAGTTTTCCTGAAATCCTCACGGGAAGCAATATTGGAAATGTGCACTTCCACCACAGGAATCTCTATTGATGATATTGCGTCAGCAATGGCATAGGAATAATGGGAATAAGCTCCGGGATTAATTATGATTGCCTTGCAATCAGGGTTTTCACATCCCAGTTCATGGATTTTAGATATGATCTCTCCCTCACAATTACTTTGAAAATATTCTATTGCAATATCCGGAAACCTTTCTCTTAGTTTCTTTAAGAAACTTTGAAAAGTTTCTCTACCGTAAATTTCCGGTTCTCTCTTACCGAGAAGGTTTAGGTTCGGTCCGTTTATTATGGCAATCATTATTTTGGAATTTATGGTTAACAAACTGATAGTTAAGCGATAATTTGTTAAGCTTTACAACACAAGGGAATTAAAAAAGAGCAGCAGGCAACCGAAGTTAACACTGCTACTCTCCTCTCTCCTCGGCG
>JAFLTM010000048.1 GCA_022509225.1 Muribaculaceae bacterium | reverse complement strand
GAACTATTTCCAGACTGCAAAGGTAGCACAAAAAAAGCACCCACGACGAAAATTGACTGAAAAAAATCTTATATCCTTTCCAAATGAAAATCAATCTTGCTCCTATAAAACAGATTATTCCCGCAATTCCAACTCCCTCTCCGTCAAAGGGACGACAAATTGCCACAAGCGCAACAACAAACAAAGGAAAAACCATCAACGCCTGACTCGCTCCGAACCCTTTGACCCATACCTTTGCATGCGATTTGTCTGAGAAAACCCATCCCACACTCACATAAGCGAGCCCCATGAACAGGGAATATGCCAATGCAGCAATCATCCATGCAACTATACCAATACCGTTGACACTTCCGGGTGACAACGCTGCCTTTCCCCAACCAACCGCCGTGTCTGCAATTATCCCCACACAACAGCACCACAACAGGTTCAACATTAACAATAGACTTGTTTCCCTGACAGTTTCATCGAAAACATTATGCCTTGTGCGTGTTTCAATCAGACTTCTGAAAATTGCCCCGGCATATTTCACATTAGTCCTGAATCGTAGCGCTATAACCAGAAACAGGATAAAGACACCTCCCAAAATAAACGACACAACGTTTTGTGAATCCCGCAATGTCGCCGCAGGTTTTGGCGGGTCGGCATCCAATACTAACCCGTAACTAATCGCCTTCTGATCACTCCCTGAATCAGTGTCTGACACAATTGTGTCAGCGACAACCGGACTCAATGCAACTTCAGGACCGGAAATTAGAGTGTCGTTTTCAATTGGAGCCACCATATCGGTGTATTATAGCCATTTTTCCTTTTTATACCAGGCGGTGGCGTGGGAAATTCCCTCCTTCAACGATACTTTCGGATTAAATCCGAAGTCTTTTTTTGCCTTTGAAACGTCGGCCTTCCAGTTACGTTGCTTCATGATGTTATATTTATCTCTATTCAACGTGCTGGGTTTCATTTTGGCAACTCCCCATTTTTCTGCCACTGCCGAAACCATCTTCACCGCCCATAAGGGCATAGGCAGGGAGAATACCCTCTTTTTACCTAACGCATTCAAAGCGATTTTTCGGAATTCTTTTTGGGTGTAGTCAGCATCTTCCGAAATAAGATAGGTCTGACCTGTTGGGGCCTTTTCAAGCGCATCGTAAATGGCTGCCGCCAGATCTTCAACATATATAAAGGTGAGCATCTGACGCTTATAGCCGGCCGAAAAATCAAACCCTTTCGATATGGTTTTAAGCATAAGGAAATAGTCCTTGTCTCGTGGACCATAAATACCGGTTGCCCTAAAAATTATGAAAGGGACATTTTCCATTGTCAGTAACATCTCCGCCTTAAGTTTCGACGCCCCGTATCTGGTGTTAGGTTGCGGGATATCCTTTTCCGTGAACTTTCCGTTGTCTTTTTCATGCCGGGGACCCATCACCGATAGAGAACTCATATAAAGAAACTTTTCAGGCAATTTCCCGGTGGATTTCAAGGCTTCTATAAATGATTTGAGATATTCGTAGTTTATTTTTGAAAAATCCGAGAACGAGATTGCCTTGGTTGCCCCGAGATTATAAACTATCCAGTCCCACTTCTCATTTTCATCAGGAAATGTTTCTTTGATAGCGGCTGCGATGGTTTCAGGACTCTCAAAATCAAAAACAACGAATTTGATCCGCGGGTCGGTTAAATATTCTTTTGACGTCGAAGCCCTCACACCGGCATAAACTTGGTAGCCCCGACGCAATCCTTCCTCGACTATAAAACCGCCGGCAAAACCGCCGGCCCCCACCACAAGCACTTTCTTCATACGCTCTGATTTATTTTCAGCTAAGTTATTATTTCAAATTCAAAACCCTTGTTTTTCAGCCAACCGATGCATTGCGGCAAAGCCACCTTCAGTTTCTCTATGCTTTTTATCGAATCATGAAAAACAATCACCGACCCGTCGCGTGCATACTTTTCTATATTCGCAACAACATCTGTCGCGGTTGTCTTCCTGCCATAGTCTCTGGTGACGAGATCATACATCACAACCTTGAAATATTTTTTTACCGCTCGCATTTGCCGGGGGCTCAACCACCCGTGAGCCGGTCGGTAGAGACTGGATCCGGTTATCTCCTCCCCCTCCCTCACATCTTTCATATAATCTGCGGGATTGATTCCAAATCCGCGAATATGATGCATGGAATGATTGCCTATGCCGTGCCCCCTTCTTTTCACTTCCTGAAAAATCAAGGGATATTTTCTCACATTTTCACCCACCATGAAAAATGTGGCTTTCACGTTATGCCTGTCAAGTTCATCAAGCACCCAGGGGGTTGCCTCGGGCACCGGTCCGTCGTCAAAGGTGAGATAAACTGTGCCCGGCGTTTTCCCTGAAGGAATCTTGAAAACCGCTCCTGGAAATAATTTCCGGAACCAAACAGGCGGTCTCTCGATCAACATGGCCCGATCAGTTTCTTGAGGGATGCCGCAGGGCGTATTCCTCGCCAAGCCTTATGGTTCTCTGCTTGTCAAGCTGTTTATAACTATCATATTTCCCGAGAATCTCGAAATCAGGATCAAGTCCCTGATAATACTCCAGAGCCACACTCAGCAAAGAATCCACCTGTCTCTCATCATCACTGCGTTGTGCGTATTCTTCAGGTTTCAGTTTGGCCAATTCGTTGACAATTTCACAATATTGGGCTAATTCCTGGGCATACGCCTCTGTCCTTGATTGGTCGGACTCCGTTGAATAGCCCTCCTTGTAGAGCAGGTTGTAATTATGTTCCAGCTCTGCGAGAGTGAAACCATAGCGACCCAATAAATCTTCTAATTTCTGCATGTCACCCCCCATTCTTTCATACAGGGTGGCGTAATAGTAGTATTGGTAGGGTATCAGACGTGATTCCATTGTGAGCGACGGGTTTCTAAAATTATGAGCAACCATCTGATTATATTTTAGATAGGTGGCATATTTTTCCAAAAGTTTCCACATCATTTCAAGACCCCGGTCAGTCAATTTTTTATCGTCAAGCCTGTCAGCTGTCCCCAGTTCATAATAAGCTTCCGCCAGGGAGCTCCCGAGACTGATTCCGAAGGGACCGGTCCTTTCATCAAGTTTTGTAGAAACAAGGTCAGCCACTTCAAGCGCTTTCTTATAATAATCCTGTTTTTCTTCCGGGTTTTGACTTCTGTCGCCATCATAGATGAGTTCGTTGATCACATCAAGCATGGTTGATCTTGTTGTCAGCAACATACGTCTTGCTGTCTCATCGAAATAAGGTGCTTTCCCTTCTGTGAAATCTGCGCCTCCCCATTTATAGTTGGTCACAACATCGTAGGCACGGTCTGTTCTTGCCGGGAGCCCTTCCTGGATTGTCGGCACCAATTGATGTGCCATACCTGTCGAACGCAAGTAGGGAGTGAATCCGAGGTGATAATCATTCCCGACGGTTGTTACCCAGTAGATCGGACGTGGCCATCCTTCGGCGGCATTTGTAGCTATTATGTCAAGCATGAGGATATCACCCAGGCTCAAATAGCCACGCTTGCCATAGAATGAAGTGTTCCTCAGGTTAATTGTAATCTGATCCACTATGTCGGCAGTGTCTTTGGGTGATACGAGTCCTCTTTCCATCACCGCTTTCTTGTCGATCGGTATTGTCACTACCGCGCTTGGCAACGTTGGATATCCGTAAGTGTCTTTGCCGTTTCCTTGATAAACGAGTTTCAGACTGGAAAGAAGATCGGCCGGGGCAGTTTCCCTTGGCAATAAGGTCACGTCTGCCTTGCCGTAAGCGTAATCTGCCGGAGTTGCGGTGATTTTCACCGGTTCAGAATCGTATGCCTTCTTTAGCATCTGGCTTGCATACCAATCAGAGTTCAGATAACTTAAATTTATAATTCTCACGTCGGGTCTCACCCCTTCCACTTCCTGAACATACCATAAGGGGAAGGTGTCGTTATCGCCGTTACAGAACACTATGGCGTTGGGTTCAAGACTTTCCAGATAATTTATTGCAAAATCACGCGCGGCATATCTTCCTGATCGGTCGTGGTCATCCCATGTCTGGCTCACCATCTGGATCGGGATAATTATACCGATGAGGAATGCAATGGCAGCACATAATACTGAATTTTTCCACATCTCTTGCGGTTCCTCTACGATGCCGGAAAGTTGCACCGGTTCCGAGAGGTCTCTCTGTGGATTGATCTTTTCCAACTTATTGATCTTCTCCTGCAATTGGCGTCCCTCTTGGGTAGTGACCGGGAATCCGGGATTGGCAGAAACTTTCGTCTTACCTTTCACCCACACACTGCCGGCACCCCACATCAGAATTCTCCAGATGGCAGCTACTCCCATGCCAATCCAGATTGCATAGGCATAAAAAGACCCGGCAAAGGCATAGTCTCTTTCTCTTGGCTGGTCGGGTGTCTGGTTAAGATAGAGCACTATGGCAATACCTGTCATGAAGAAAAGGAAGAAAACAATCCAGAATTGCTCGATTCCTCTTTTCCCGGCAAACGATTGCCAGATAAGTCCGATGATTCCGAGCACAAGCGGAAGCATGAAGTATTTGTTGTGACCGGCGTTATTTTTTCCAAGATCGTCGGGAAGCAGGCTTTGGTCGCCCAGACGGACATTGTCGATTACAGGGATTCCGGAAATCCAGTTGCCGGCATCCAGTTCCCCCATCTGGTTGTTGATATCATTCTGTCTTCCGGCAAAATTCCACATGAAATATCTCAGATACATGTGGTTTAACTGATAATTGAAGAAATATGCGAGATTTTGTGCAAAGGTCGGTTTATAGACATATTTCTCAGGGTATGCATATCTGCCGGTGTATTGGTTATACACCGGTTCTTTCTGGGTGTCGTATTCCGGAATCCTTTCACCGGTTGCCGGATCCACGGCAAAAATCTGCACCATATTTGAAGCCGTTGTGTCAAGGCTAACCCAGTTTGAATAGGAATCCCGATGCATGCGGTCCCATATTCTCGGTAAAAACATGTTTAGCTCCGGGTTAAGCTTTGTTTCGGGCTTATAGTCTTTTTTCACATAATAGTCGCCGCCACGTGCAGCCAACTCTTTATTTTTATTCACCTCCTCTTGTGAAAGATGACCATAGTCGGAAGAGGGGGTGGCTCCTGCCACACCTTTTCCGTAGAGTACCTTCCCTTTCTCTATCACACTGTTATAATATGGGGTGGAGAGTATTACGGCTGTGCCGTCTTCCCGGTAGCCTACGGTGTCACGTGCCACGTAGGCTATCTCTTTCATCGGTGATGAATTGAGTGTTTCACCGTATATCAAAGGGTTTTCACCGTATTGTTCACGGTTAAGGTAACTTGCAAGGTCAAAAACGTTGTCCGGCGAATTCTGATTCATCGGTGTGTCGGCGCTTGAACGAATCAGAATCAGGGCATAGCTTGAGTAACCTACAAAGATTACGGCGATGCTCCACATTATGACATTCAACACCCTCACCGACAGATTCCTGCCATATTTTGAGAAAAGCAAAAAGGCAACAAAGGCAAGTATAAACCATCCGATTACAAAAGTGTCTCCGAAAAAGAAGATGCCGGAAATCGCAAGAGAAAGGAAAAACGACACCCTTATCATCACGCCGTTCTTCTGCCGGTAGAGTTCCGACAATGTCCAGATAAAGATTCCGGCAGTCAGCAGCCCGTAGAAGATTGCCCCGCTGTTATAACTTAAGTGGAAACCATTCACAAACAGGAGTTCGAATTGTTGGGCCACCTTTATGAAGCCGGGCACCAATCCGAAGAGCACCAAGGCAACAATAACGAAAGAGACACCTAACGTAACGAGAGACTTCACCAAAGTCATGTCAGGCCATTTCCTGTAGGCAAATACAAGCACGATTGCCGGGATACACAACAGATTGAGCAGGTGAACTGCCACACTCACTCCTATGATGTAGGCTATTAAAATGAGGTAGCGGTCGGAATGTGGTTTGTCGGCATTGTCTTCCCATTTGAGTATGAGCCAGAAAACCAATGCAGTGCAAAAAGATGAAAAGGCATAGACCTCGCCCTCCACGGCAGAAAACCAGAATGTGTCGCTCCAACAATAGGCAAGACTTCCCACGAGGCCGCTCCCCATTATTGCAATGTATTGTTGAAGAGTTATTTCCTTACGCTGCCCGTCTTTGACAACGAGCCTTCTCACAAGATGTGTGATCGTCCAGAACAAGAGCAGGATTGTGAGGGCGCTCAAAAGTCCGCTCATGGCGTTCACCATGACCGAGATGCTGCCGGCATCAGTTGCAAAGTTTGAAAAAAACCTGGCGGTGAGCATGAAAATAGGGTTGCCCGGCGGGTGACCCACCTCAAGTTTGTCTGCCTGAATTATAAATTCACCGCAGTCCCAGTAAGACGCCGTGGGTTCGAGGGTGAGCCAATAAGTTGCAAGGGCTATGCAGAAAACCAGCCAACCCCCTATGTTATTGATAAATGTATATTTCTTTGTCAACATCTTTTTCGTCTAAAAGTGAATATGAATTCAGGCAGGTGCATTTAATATTTCGCGGAAACCTGCACAAACTTCCGTTAACTTCTGTTTTGATCTATCCACACTCCCCTCAAGGCTGGTCCATGCAACGATGGCAAACACACCCACTCCTATTCCGGCAATTGTTGTCACGAGTGTGGGCGCGATACTTGCCGCTATCATGGAGGCGTCTACCTCAGTGCCTGCAGAACCCAGGTCGCGCAGCCTGTCACAGATTCCGCACAATGTGCCCGCAACGCTCACAAGGGGTGATATGATAGATATTGCCTTAAGCCAGATGATTCCCCTTTCCAATTTCGGATGTTCATGAACCTCTGCTTCATTCATTGCATCCTTTATAGTGTCCATTTTGTTTCCGATCATCTTTAAGCCTACGGTTACTGATCTGGCTCCGGGAGAATCAATCACGGAACACATGTTTGTAGCGCTTTCAATATCACCCTCTGCTATATAGTCGCGCAGGCGATGGAGCATCCCTTCATAGCCGGTGTGCGTCCGTTTCAGCGACACAGCCCGTGCCCACAATATCCAGACGGCTGCTATCAGCAACACTGCCAGCGCAAACATCACATATTCTCCTGCAATTATCGTTTCCCAAAAAGTCATTTTCTCAAAGCCTCAAGATATTTGTGAATGGTGGTTTCAATCCCTAAATAGAGGGCATCTGATATCAAGGCGTGGCCTATGCTCACTTCATCAAGCCACGGAATCATTTCTGCGAAATAACCCAGATTGTCTAAATTGAGGTCATGCCCGGCGTTAAGTCCTAAGCCACATTCCTTTGCCATTGTTGCCGCCTCGATAAACGGCGCAACAGCAAACTCCCTGTCGCGATGAAAGATGAATGCGTATGGCTTGGTGTAGAGCTCCACCCTGTCCGCACCCGCCTTTGCCGCATTGGCAATCTTGTCTGGCTGGGGATTTACGAATATAGAGCTCCGTATTCCGTTATCTTTAAGCGTGGTGCAAATCTCGCTAAGGAAAGAGAGATTCCCGGTGGTGTCCCACCCGGTGTTGGATGTCAGCACTGCCGGAGGATCCGGAACCAAGGTCACCTGCTCTGGCTTGACCTTAAGCACAAGGTCCATAAATTCCTGTGACGGATATCCCTCTATATTGAACTCGGTGGTTATAACCTTTTTCAATGCAAACACATCCTCATGCGTGATATGGCGACGGTCGGGGCGTGGATGCACCGTTATACCTTGGGCTCCGAATTTTTGACAATCCACTGCAAATTTCACAACATCGGGAACATTCTCGCCACGAGCGTTGCGTAATGTTGCAACCTTATTGATATTCACACTTAATCTTGCCATCTTTTATCGTTTCAAATCAAATAGGTTAGCTATTTTTGTTTATTAACGGAATTTTCGGCACAAAATTTGTAAATTTGAACTTATAAAATATGTTGCCCCGGGAATCCGTTATCAGAATGCGACTCTTTTTAAAGTTTTGCAATGCAAAAATAGGAAAATTTGGGGAACATAGAAAGGTATTTTAATGATAGCTAAAGATATATTGTGTCATAGTGAGAAACAAGGAGGCCGCCATATAATGACGACTGTCAGTTCAGATATGCCGGTGTTTGATGTTTTGCCCCGATTGCTCGACAATCCGGAGCGTGAGCTTGGTGTGATGGAAGATGGCAAGCAGATAGGCGTAATAAATCAAACCTCTATGCTTGAAGGCATTGGCAGAATGATAGCGCCACGAGACGACTGCAGCGTCATCACGGTGGAATGTGCCCCCGAAGATTTCAGCGCCAGCCTTATGGCTCATGCCGTGGAGGATAGCGACGCACATCTTGTCGACCTTCTCAGCACTCCCTCAGACAACGGGAATCTGAAAGTCTTGCTTAGAGTGCGTCACACTGATCCGGCTGCTGCGGTGAGGAGTCTTGAAAGATATAATTTCAAGGTTACGGATGCTCATGCCGCTTCAGACAGCATCATGTCGGTGGAAATAGCCACCGAGCGTCTCCTCTCCCTTCAGGCTTTAATGAACGTTTGATTATATATGGGAGAGGGCTCTGCATATAAGATTGCAATTTATGGAAGCCGCAGGCAAGAAGATGCTTTATCTTTGTTGCCGCGGCTCTTTAATTTTTTATGCACTTCGGGATTCCGGGTCTTTATAAGGGAAGGTTTTGCACAATACCTTTCAGACAATTCTGTCGATACGTATGAGGCTGTGCCATGCAAACATATTCCTCCCGACGTTTCCTTGGTGATAAGTCTCGGTGGCGACGGCACTTTCCTACGCACTGCAAGATGGATCGGGCAGAGGGAGATTCCGATTCTTGGTGTCAACACCGGACATCTCGGTTTTTTGTCTTCATGTGGCATAGATGGGGTTGAAGATATGATAAGGAGTATCTGTGCAGGACAGATTGATGTGGAAAGAAGGATGCTTCTTGAAATAGAGTCGGCAGACCTCCCCGATAATATATGGCCATACGCACTGAATGAAATTGCAATCATGCGCGACGGCTCTTCTTCCATGCTGACGGTCGGTGCGGAGATAAACTCTGAATTTCTGGCAGACTATAGGGGCGACGGTTTGATCGTGGCAACGCCCACCGGAAGCACTGCCTACAGTCTTTCAGCCGGAGGCCCGGTGATGGATCCCACCATTGATTGCATCTGTCTTTGCCCCGTGGCCCCTCACACCCTGACCCTACGTCCGTTTGTGGCCGGGTCGGATTCCTTGATAAAACTGTCGCCTCAAAGCCGATCGGGCAATTTCACTTTGTCAATCGACGATAAATCAATTGTGCTTCCTGCCGGAAAAACTTTCACAATCAAGAAAGCACCCTATTCCGTGTTGCTTATTAGAAAAAAAGGCTCCGGTTTTGCCTCTATCCTGAGGGAAAAACTATTCTGGAACACCAACCCTTAATCCGTATAATAAAAAAGGACGCAGTGTCACTACGTCCGGAAAATCTGTTTCAATAGTTAATTTTATTCAACGGGCAATTCAGCCGGTGCGCCTTGTGAGCTTACCGGTGATGCAAACGGTGCTGTTGTTTCAGCCTGGGGGGCTGTGATTGCCGATTTGGTCACAGGTTTTGTGATAGTGAAAGAAGCAAGGATGCTGATCACGCAGATGAAGACAGCCAGGCTCCATGTCGCTTTCTCAATGAAGTCGGTGGTCTTCTTATACCCCAGATATTGGTTGCCCTGAGAATAGTCGGATGCAAGGCCTCCTCCTTTTGATTTTTGAATCAAAACTGCCCCGATTAGAAGCACACAGGCCAAAACTATAAGAATGCTTAAGAATATATACATGACGATTAATTTTTATCTTTGTTTTTGTTGTTCCAGATCAATCAGTTTTTTCAAAAAGCGGATTTGGTCTGCAAAGTAAATATTTTTCTTCCGATTATTCAAATTTTGTCTTTCAATAATTTCGATCGCCTCCCGATATCTGTGGTTGTGAATATGCTCTCGCAGGGTTTCTTCAGTAACGTTCTCCCCTTTTTCATCTGATTCGTCGTCACTGTTTTCAATTACATAAACCGGAGTGTCGAGAGGAATCTCTTCATTGGTTCTTCCTCTGCTATTATATTTTTCAAGGAATGAATCGATGGTGTTGAAATCCGACCGCTTTTCTTCAGTTTCCGGAACCTGACTATCATTCATCTCCGGCGGTTCCATCCCCAGCACACGCTTCAAAACCTCCCGGTTCCCGATATTTGCGGCGATAAGCCTGCAAAGTCTTTTGCCTTCCGGGGAATTGTGATCGGTTTTGCGGTAAGCCTCAATGTAAGGCACCACAAAATACGGGTATTTATCCATGATTTCCTCTGTATTCATCTTAAATCCGTTGCAATCACCAATTTCCTAAAGTTGCGTTGAAAATCAGGTTTACCAGCTCATCGCAAATCTCGTTACACAAATCATCCTGCACATCCGTGAGCATCAGTGAACTCGAGAACTGGCGGTAGGCGGAGAAACTTTGGTCAAGATCATTGTTCGGGTTCTTGGAGTCGGTGTATTTCACTCTCACCGTTATCGTGAGACGCGTTTCAGTTGCGTATGCATCTGTGCCCACCGCCTGGGGAGACAAGGAATAGCCGGTTATCTCGCCCGTCATTTCCAGATCGGCGTTGCCGTCAACCTCCTGCAGACGTGTCTGGCGAGTCACCGTGTCAAGGAGCTTGTTTTCAAAAGTTTGCTGCAGTGGTGGGTAAACAAGAGCGGCCCTGATAGGGAACTCGGATATATCTATGGTCTTGTAGATGTCGTAGTTGATTGCCGAGCCATTGAATTTATATGAAGGGATGCATCCTGTCAGCAAAAACAGACATGATGTAAATAATAATGTTTTAACCAAATTTTTCAAGTTAAACCCTGTATGCTTCATCCTCCAAATTCTTCGTTAGTCATGTCAATGCCGAGTTCATGAATTTTCCGGTAGAGAGTGCGGGAGGAGATATTGAGTTGTTCGGCCGTGAGTTTCTTATTACCCTTGTTTCTTCTAAGGGCTGCCTCAACCACCTCCTTCTCGGCTTGTTCCAAAGATATGGCGCCCACTTCTTCAGCAGGTGTTTCCAAAACATTGATTTTCTCCCTTGGAGGCTCATACTTTATAAGTGATTGAGTCACACCATTCATGGGATTATTTTCCGGACCACCGCCGGCATTGCTCAATTTCTTTGAGATTTCATTCAGTTCATGCCGCATGCTGTAGATAAGTTGCCACAGCATTTCTCTTTCCGCCTCATAACTTTTGGTCTTGTCTGTTGTCACAAGCGACGCATTTCTTGAATAGTCCAAGGGAAGGAGTTCCATAAGTGAATCACGCCTAATCTCTTCCCCTGCATTGAATAAAGCAAGCTGTTCCACAACATTTTTGAGCTGGCGAACGTTTCCGGGCCAACGATAGAGCAGCATCGCTCTTTTTGCATCTTCGGAAAAGGTGATTGCCGGCATGACATATTTCTCTGCAAAATCGGCTGCAAACTTCCTGGCAAGGAGAATCACGTCGTCGCCCCTGTCATGGAGAGGAGGCACATTGATAACCACTGTTGAGAGCCTATAGTAAAGGTCTTCCCTGAATTTTCCCTTCTCCACGGCCTTCAACAGATTCACGTTGGTGGCGGCAACAATTCTGATATCTGTTTTCTGCACCACTGACGATCCCACCTTCAGGAACTCTCCGGTTTCGAGCACCCTGAGAAGCCTGGCCTGTGTCGTGAGGGGGAGTTCCGCCACTTCATCAAGAAAAATAGTGCCGCCGTCGGCTTCCTCGAAATAACCTTTCCGGGTGCTTATCGCGCCGGTGAAGGAGCCCTTTTCATGCCCGAACAATTCGCTGTCGATGGTGCCTTCCGGTATAGCCCCACAATTCACGGCTATATATTTCTTATGTTTCCTTGATCCGTAGGCATGGATGATTTTCGGAAAAAATTCCTTTCCCGAACCGCTTTCTCCGGTCACCAACACGGAAAGATCGATAGGGGCAACCTTCACTGCCCTGCCGATGGCCTCAAGTAGCGCCCGGGAATTCCCGATTATCGAAAACCTTTGTTTTACCTTATCTATTTCATCCATTTTGGCTGTATTTTTGAAGAGCGTATGTCTTTTCCCTCAATAAATTACCCAATTCCTCAAGTGTGGCACATTCGTTCTGCACATCAACCGGCACAGGCTCGCCAACCGACACCCTGATATCCTTGCCGTAGGAATTGAATAGCTCGCGGGGCAGACGGAGAGTGCGCAGTTTCCAGTCGATTCTTGCCAGTATATTGCAGAATGTGGAATTCCGGCAATGAAAATATATCGGGATAACGGGCACCTGCAACTGACGGATAAGGCGTATCACGACTTCCTGCCACGGACGGTCGGCGATATTGAATTTCCAATCCACATTGGAGATCGCCCCGGCAGGGAAGAGACCCAACGGATGGCCATCCTTCACATTTTTGATCGCCTCTCGCATACCCCTCATGGTGATTTTCCGTTTTTCCGGATCATCGCTCTTTTGTGGGTCAACGGCTATGAAGCCGGGACGCATGGCCTGAAGATGGTTGAGGATAAGATTCACCATCACCCTATAGTCCGGCCTTAACGAGCCTACAAGATGCAACAAAATGATGCCGTCGTAGCTGCCGATGGGATGGTTGCTCACGGTTATGAAAGGACCCTCCTTGAAACGTTGGAGAATCTCATAGTTGTCGACCGTGATGTTCCATTTGTATTCTTCTGTCGCGAGCTTCGTTGCAAAATCCACACCTAATGAATCGCAATATTTTCCATGAACCTGATTCACTTTGTCAACTGCCAGCACATGAAGCGCCCACTCCACAAATTTGCGGTGTTTCGCCAATGCGGGCACTGCCTGGGCCACATCCTCGTAGGTGAGCACATCCGGGCGAACTCTTGGTGTCTTGGTTGCTGTCTTTTCCTGTTGCATCAGTATGGGTTGTTAAAAAAGTGCAATCGCAAATTTATAAAAAAAACACCTATTTGCGGAATCCATTTCAAAAAAAGCTTCTTGGAGGTGTCTGCGTATTTGCCTATTTTTGCTAAAAAATAAACGTTTATGGAGGTTAACCTGATTGTTGCAACCGGAGAAAACGGGGAAATCGGAAGAAATGGCGATTTGATCTGGCATATTTCCGACGATCTCAAAAGATTTAAGGCCCTGACGACGGGACATCCCGTGATTATGGGAAGAAAAACGTGGGAGTCCCTCCCCGTGAAACCGTTGCCGGGACGTCGTAACATTGTTCTGTCGTCTGATGCATCAGCACCCCGGCAAGGTGCGGAAAACGTGAATTCTGTTGAGCAGGCGCTCGAGGCAACGAAAGGGGAATCCCCCTTTGTTATTGGGGGCGCGCAGGTTTACAAAGTATTCCTCCCATACGTGACAAGGATATATCTGACTGAAATTTTAGACTCCGCCTCCGATGCGGATGTTTTCCTTAATCTTGATGTTGACAAAGGGGGATGGGTCAAGGATGATGAATCGGAGATTATGGTCACAAAGGATGGACTGAAATTCAGGTATCTTACCTTTTCCCGTAAAGTTATGGGCTGATGGCGCAGGATCCATTGAAAATAGCCATAATCAATAAAAGCGACCGGACCGGCGGTGCCGCAATAGTGAGTTTCAGATTGATGGAGGCATTGCGTGGCAAAGGTCATGACGCCCGTATGCTAGTGACGGAAAAACTGACCGACTCCCCATTCGTATCGCTTGCCGCTCCAAGGTGGAGGATTCTTTACTCTTTCCTTATTGAACGACTCCAAATCTTTTTTGCCAACGGATTCAACAGAAAAACCTTGTTTAAGGTCGACACCGCTTCCTTTGGTCTTCCTCTTCACAAACACCCCCTTGTTCGGGAGGCTGACGCCGTTCTGATAAATTGGATTAACCAGGGGATGCTGTCGCTTAAGGGGCTGCGCAGATTATTGCGACTTGGGAAACCCGTGATTATAACCATGCATGACATGTGGTGGATGACAGGTATTTGCCACCATGCCGGGAAATGTGAAAACTATCTGGGAAAATGTGGGGATTGCCCTCTGCTCGGCAAATTAAAATCCCGACATGATTTGTCAACAAAGATCTGGAAACGGAAGAAAAGTCTGTTAGATTGGGAGATTTTGAGAGTGAACGGTAATCTCGGAATCGTGGCTGTAAGTTCATGGCTGAAAGAAAAGAGCCTGGCAAGCGGCTTGTTGAAGAATAATCCGGTGGATGTGATTCATAACCCCTTCGAAATCACACTCCCTACTGACGAGGAGACAATTTTGGATAGCAGCCATTCCAAAATAACGATACTTTTCGGGGCCGCTCGACTCGACGACCCAATCAAGGGTCTTGACACTCTAAGAAAAACCACCCGGATCTTGGCTGATGTTCATCCCGGGCTTGCGTCAAAAATTGAGTTGGTTCTGTTCGGGAATGTGAAAAAAGCGTCATCACTTCATGGGTTTGGGATTCCAACCCGTCATATAGGTGAAGTGAGAGGAGAAAAGGCTCTTCGTGACACCTATCATCAAGGTCAGATTGTTGTGTCGGCATCTTCCTACGAAACGTTGCCCGGCACACTTGTCGAGGCTCAGGCTTTCGGGCTGGTTCCGGTGTCGTTCAATCAGGGAGGACAGGCGGATATAATTTCACATCTTGACACCGGCTATCTGGCTGAATACTCTGACAACGAAGATATTAATGCCCGGAATCTTGCACAAGGCATCGTTTGGGCAGCAGGTGTCGTGGAAGACAATTACGTTTTTGAGCAGATGAAAAAACGGATGCGAGAAAATGTTTTAGAAAAATTCTCCTATAAGAAAATTGCCTCTTCCTACCTTACCCTCATTAAACAACTCTCTTCCTACTCCCCTTCTTCCCTTTGATGCCAATCTCCTTTTCCCTGATTTGGACATTTTGGACGCACGTTTTTGCACCTCATTTTTTTAAATTTGCGATGCAAAAAGTCATTGGCGGTATTTGGGTTTCCACATTATATAATGTATGAACCTTGATACCTCCTTTCTTCTTGCGGGACTTGACCCACCAGAAAACTGCAAGACATAAATCAATGGTAGTGGAATCTAATGCATAAACATTCACTCCTATATCAAAAATCTTTGTCTTTCGTTTCTCTCTGGCTTCAGAAATCATGAAATAAGCAAACTCCTCGAAGATTCTGC
>JAFLTM010000047.1 GCA_022509225.1 Muribaculaceae bacterium | reverse complement strand
CTGAGATTATACCCTGTGAACCTGATGCGGATAATGCCGATGAAGGGAGCTTCCATTTCTTTATTCCTTTCTCATATTTATCCGGTTTATGGTTCTTTGATTCTTTATGAGGAAGGTTATCAAGACATTTTTATCAATTGCCGGTTCCGATCCTTGTGGAGGTGCCGGAATTCAGGCTGACATTATTGCTGCCTCAAGTCAAGGTCTGCATGTTGCAACCGCAATTACAGCAGTGACTTCCCAAAATTCTAATGGGTTTTATGAATTAGGATTGATCCAACCTTCTCTTCTAAAAAGTCAGCTCGATGCAATTTCTCAAGAATGTGATATAGCCGGTATTAAAGTCGGATTACTTCCATCTGCCGCTCAGATTGATCTGGTGTCTTCATTCATCCAAGATTTTACTGCTCCTATCCCGATAGTGGTTGATCCGGTCTTGAAACCTACTTCTTCAAGACAAACTTTTTCTGATGAACAAGATTACCGGACTTATCTCGAAAAATACGTCGACTCACTATTCCCTCTTGCCACGGTTGTGATGCCCAATAATGAAGAAATTTCAAATTTTCTGGATTATTTCGGGAAAGAAAGTTTATCGGCATTGGATATTGTTGACTTAGGGAAACATTTACTTGAATGGTGGGGCTCGGAAGCCTTGATCATTAAGGGAGGACACACAACTTCAAATGAATTGAAGGATAAGTTGTTCTATTATCACGACAATAATATCAATCACATTTCTTACAATCACCAACGTCAGAACTGTTTAAATCTGCATGGCACCGGTTGCGTGATGTCTTCTCTTTTAACAGCTTACCTTATCTCAGGAAAAACATTGACTGATGCTTTCTCCTCCACGTGTGAACACATGGAGAAAATAATCGGAAATAGCTGCCAATACAATGCCGGCAAATCTTTAAACGGACCTTTGAACATTAACAATTTCAAACTATATGACCCTCACGATCAATAATCAACCTGTAATCATCCCGGATGAGATTACTACTATAAAAGATCTTGTCGTCTTGAAAAATATAAATCCACAAGGCACCGCTATTGCCCTTAATGACAAATTAGTGAGACAAGATCTTTGGGGAATCACTTCTCTTAAAGATTTGGATCAGGTTACTATTATTTCGGCTGCTTTCGGAGGATAAAAGTGAATTATATATGAGTCACTTTTTAGTAATAGCCATAACATCGGCCGAAACCATCGTCAATGAAGCATTGAAGATAACCAATATCCTTGACAAGGGTGAAGCAGATATCGTACACATAAGGAAACCTTCGTGGAGCATGGAGCAAACAGCCAACCTAATTGAAAAGATACCGGCTGGCTTTCATCCCCGACTCAAAATACACGATCACTTCACTTTAATGGATATTTTCAATCTTCATGGAGTTCACCTTAACAACAGGAACCCACAGGCAAATGGCTATGATAAAAATTTAAGCAAATCCTGTCACTCATTAGAAGAACTTACTGACTGGAACCGATATGAATACATGACCCTTTCCCCTATATTCGACTCCATTTCAAAGGTTGGTTATAGATCTGCTTTTAATGTTAAGGATATTGCATCTTCAATAAAAGGGAAAAATGTGATTGCACTTGGCGGGGTTAATCCCGATAAATTTCCACTATTGAGAGAAACAGGATTTAAAGGTGCAGCTATGTCCGGATATTTTTGGAATTAAAATTAAATTTAAAATATTATGCTACAGTTTATTACGAACACAAAGGTTTCTACACCGGTGATTGACCAGATTTTCGGTGTGATAGAAGGAGGATGCAGATGGATTCAAGTAAGAATGAAAGATGCCTCTGATGAAGAGATTTCTAAAGTTATAGAGGCAGTGAAACCTAAATGTATTGAAACAGGTAGTTTCCTTCTGTTGAACGACAGGGTTGAACTTGCTAAAACCCTCAATGTGGGGGGAGTTCATCTCGGCAAGGATGATATGCCGGTCAGCAAGGCTCGTATGATTCTGGGGGCTGCTGCAGTTATTGGCGTCACGGCCAATACTTTTGCCGATGTAGCTGCAGTGAGCCAGCTGGATATAGATTATTACGGAATAGGTCCCTTTGCCAACACTTCTACAAAAGAACATCTGGCACCCATTTTAGGTCTTGACGGAGTCAGGAAAATATGCTTTGAAATGGAGGAGAAGAATATTATGATTCCACATGTGGCAGTAGGAGGCATAACGTTGGATGATGTTCTTCCCTTGCTTGAAGCCGGTGTGAATGGAATAGCGGTCAGCAATGCTATCGCCGGTGCATCCGATATTGTTAAGGAGACAAAGAAATTCATAGATTTACTTCCAAAAACTGTGAACTCCTGAACCGGATGATCACTTAGAATTCAAAAAATCTTTCAAATCCTGAAATAATGAGCGATAACCTAATTATAGGTAACAGAGAATTCTCCTCAAGACTCTTTGTGGGAACCGGAAAATTTCCATCTCCGGAAATAATGCTCCAAAGTATTATGGCTTCCGGCTCCCAGATGATCACTGTTGCTATGAAAAGAGTGAATCTGATGAATGAGGCAACAGATGATATGCTAACACATATCAACAGGGAGCATGTGCAACTGCTGCCTAATACCTCCGGCGTAAGAAACGCAAAAGAAGCTGTATTGGCGGCAAGAATGAGCAAAGAAATTTTCAACACTGATTTCATTAAATTAGAGATACATCCAGACCCCAAATATCTGATGCCGGATCCGGTTGAGACTCTAAAGGCAACTGAGGAACTTGCTGCCGATGGTTTTATAGTTTTACCCTATATTCAGGCAGACCCCGTCTTATGTAAACTTCTTGAAGAGGCAGGTGCATCTGCAGTGATGCCCCTGGGATCCCCTATCGGTTCAAACCGCGGGCTTCTTACCCGAGATTTTTTAAGAATCATAATTGAGCAATCAAATCTTCCGGTAATCGTGGATGCCGGAATCGGTGCCCCTTCCCATGCTGCTGAAGCAATGGAGATGGGAGCAGATGCCGTGCTTGTCAACACGGCAATAGCCGTGGCTGGTGATCCTGTGAAGATGGCCGAGGCATTTAAATATGGCGTGCAAGCCGGAAGGCTCGCTTTCCTTGCCAAACTTGGAGCCCAATCCAATCATGCGGTCTCTACCTCCCCACTGACATCTTTTTTAAATGAAATCTGATTCTACCCTCCCATAAGTCAGTTGAAAACACTATAAATCATGAAAATAGATAATATCAATGTTTCTGAATATCCCGGTTCCACTAAAAAATATGTCGAAGGTTCCCTCTTCCCCATAAAAGTGGCTATGCGGGAAATACATCAGCATCCGACCGTGATAATTGAAAATGGTGAAAGGATCGAAAAACCAAACGAATCCATAACGGTGTATGACACCAGCGGCCCATACACCGACCCTAACATTTCAATCGACATCAACAAGGGATTACCGAGAATCCGTGAGAAATGGGTAGATATGCGTAATGACACGATTGAACTTGATGACATCACAAGCGAATATGGCAAAACAAGAAGAGACCTGAAAGACCTAGATGCAATACGCTTTCCTGTGTTTCACAAGCCAAGAATTGCACAGGCTGGAAAAAGGGTTACACAACTCCATTATGCAAAAAAGGGAATTATCACTCCAGAAATGGAATATGTGGCAATTCGTGAAAACCTTGATAATAAAGAAAGAGGAATCAAGACCTATATTACACCGGAATTTGTAAGAGATGAAATTGCTGCAGGAAGAGCGATCATTGCCGCAAATATCAATCATCCTGAAGCTGAACCTATGATTATAGGTAAGGCTTTCTCTGTTAAATTAAATACAAATATCGGTAATTCGGCACTCTCATCAGGAATTGAAGAGGAAGTTGCTAAAGCTGTATGGAGCTGCTATTGGGGAGGCGACACTCTGATGGATCTATCAACCGGAACAAATATCCATGAAACCAGAGAATGGATTATCAGAAACTGTCCCGTTCCGGTTGGCACGGTGCCAATATACCAGGCTTTGGAAAAGGTGAACGGGAAAGTGAAAGATCTCACATGGGAAATCTATCGTGACACTTTAATTGAGCAATGTGAACAGGGAGTGGATTATTTCACAATTCATGCCGGAGTTCTAAGGGAACACGCAGCTCTGATTGGGAAACGTCTCACCGGCTGTGTGTCACGCGGCGGATCAATTATGTCGCAATGGTGCACAGAACATAATTCAGAGAGTTTCCTTTATGAGCATTTTGAGGAAATATGCGAGATTCTTAATAAATATGACGTGGCTGTATCTTTAGGCGACGGAATGAGACCCGGTTCAATCCACGACGCAAATGACCGTGCTCAATTCCTTGAACTTGAAATTCTTGGGAAGTTAACTCAAAAAGCATGGAGTCATGATGTGCAGGTCTTAATTGAAGGCCCGGGACATGTCCCGATGAATAAAATCAAGGAAAATATGGAGAAAGAAAGCATAGCATGCCATGAGGCTCCTTTCTACACACTGGGGCCTCTGACAACAGATATTGCCCCGGGGTATGACCATATAACCTCGGCAATCGGCGCAGCGCTGATTTCTTGGTTAGGAACTGCAATGATCTGTTACGTTACTCCTAAAGAGCATCTCTCTTTGCCAAACCTGAACGATGTAAGAGATGGTGTGATCGCTTATAAAATAGCTGCTCATGCAGCCGATCTTGCCAAGAATCTTCCAGGTGCAAATGTCCGTGACAATGCTTTAAGTAAAGCCAGATACGAATTCAGGTGGAAAGATCAGTTTAATCTCTCTCTCGATCCCGAAAAAGCAAAAAAATACTATCTCGAGTCAAGACGGGATGCACCTGATGCCGACGACAGGTTTTGCACTATGTGCGGACCAAATTTTTGTGCTATGAGAATTTCTCAAAATGTAACCGGGGCATGCGACAAATGAAATCTGACCCATCACCCGATGCTATTTTCGGTCATGGTTTCGCTGATTTGATTGACTCATTCGATTGGGATAGTATAGTTGCAAAAGTTTATGATGCAACAACACATCAGGTAGATGAAGTCTTGGATAAAGCCAAGACTTCAAGTTCCCTCCTTTCACCGGAAGATCTGGGGATATTGATTTCACCGGCCGCAACTTCACGTCTTGAAGATCTGGCAGCACTCGCCAAATCGATCACAGATATGAGATTTGGCAAAACAATCTCCCTCTATATCCCAATGTACGTGGGAAACGCCTGTACAAATAAATGCGTGTATTGCGGCTTTAATCATGACAATGATTTCTCACGCAAAATTCTCTCCTTTGATGAGATACGCGAGGAATGCGAGGCAATAAAGGATTTAGGATCCTTTCAAAATTTATTGTTAGTGGCAGGTGAATATCCCTCCCTATGCGGAATTGATTACATGGAGAAGGTATTGGAAATCTGTCGTCCCTATTTTCATAACCTTACTCTTGAAGTACAGCCTATGAAAGCGATTCATTATAAACGTCTTGCAGAGAATGGGCTGAATGGAGTGGTTTGTTTTCAAGAAACTTATCACAAGCAAGCATATCCAAGATATCATCCGCGTGGCATGAAAAGTCACTTCGACTGGCGACTCAACGGGTTCGACCGAATGGGTGAGGCCGGGCTCCATAAAATCGGGATGGGTGCTTTATTGGGACTTGAAGACTGGCACGGTGAGGCCGTGATGATGGGACATCATCTGCGATATCTGCAAAAAAAATACTGGCGTAGCAGGTTCTCTATAAATTTTCCTCGTCTTCGACCTTCTGAAAGCGGATTCAAACCGAATTTTATCGTTTCTGACGCTGACATTGTACAACTTTGCTGTGCTTTCAGGATTTTCGACAATGATATTGATATTTCTTTTTCCACTCGTGAAAATTCTTATTTTCGAAATGCAATCATCGGACTGGGAGCAACATCAATGAGTGCAGGCAGCAGAACGGAACCGGGAGGCTATTCTCATCCCGACAATGCGCTTGAACAATTTGAAATTTCAGACAACCGGTCTCCTCAAGAAGTGGCGATGGCAATTCAAGAAAAAGGATATGATGCGGTCTGGAAAGATTGGGATATGATTTTTGACTGAACCTGTTTAAACAATGATTTTGTTTTAGTGTTATACTAATAAGAACTAAAACTTTATTATTATGAAATTCACTCAACCCAAATTACCGTACGCACAAGATGCGCTTGCTCCCGTTATTTCCCCAACTACAATCGAATATCATTACGGGAAACATGAAAAAGCTTATATCGACACGTTGAATAAACTTATCGAAGGCACGGAGTATGAAAATATGGCCCTTGAAGACATTATTTTAAAAAGCGACGGAAAACTTTTTAATAATGCCTCCCAGGCCTGGAATCATATATTTTATTTTTTCCAATTCAGTCCCGACGGCTTCAAAGAACCATCCGGCAAACTGCGTGAACAGATTGAAAAACAGTTTGGCTCTCTCGATGAATTCAAAAAACAATTTGAAGAAGCCGGTGTGGGGGTATTCGGATCAGGCTATGTATGGTTGGCCAAGGATGCGAATGGCGAACTTTTTATTCTTCAAGGTAAAAACGCAGAAAACCCGATGACACAAGGTTTGAAGCCGGTTTTGGTATTTGATGTATGGGAACATGCTTATTATCTTGACTATCAGAATCTAAGAGCTTCTTACCTTCACAAGATATGGGATATCGTAGATTGGGCTATTATTGAAATGAGATATGAAAACTGATTGAAAAAATCATTTATTTATAAAGGCCGGCTCACAACCGGCCTTTATTTTTGTGGCCACCTTTCTAAATGACTTTGCAACTTGATATATAAATTCTTATCTTTGCTATCATTTATTTACGTTATAACACATGAGGCAAGTTTGGATCGACTGGCTAAGAGTCACAGCCATTTTTTTAGTTGTTATTGTTCATTCAACAGAACCATTTTATCTTGGTGGGGAAGGTTCTTTGATATTATCTGAACCTGATGCATTCTGGGTTTCATTTTTCGACTCTTTTGCCAGAGCGTGTGTCCCCCTCTTTATTGTTGCTTCAAGCTATCTCCAGTTTCCGCTGCATTATCCCGTTTCTAAATTTCTGGTTAAACGCTTCAAAAGAGTTCTGATACCGTTTATTTTCTGGACAATTGTTTACGCATTCGTTTGGGGTGAACCAATAGAAAATTTTCAGAGCCTCTTCTGGAATTTCAATTATGCTGCAGGTCACCTTTGGTTCGTTTACATGCTGGTCGGAATTTACCTGTTAATTCCCCTTATGTCCCCTTGGGCTGAAAAAGTGTCTAAGAATCAACTTCTTTTTTATCTTGCAATTTGCTTCTTCACCACATTTATTCCGTTTATCAGGCAATATCTCGGTGGAGAGGCTCCGGTTATTTACGGACCCACCGGTATTCCTCAATTTGCAAAATATCCGCTTTGGGGGGAATGCAGCTGGAACAGTTATGGCATTTTTTACTATTTCAGTGGCTTTATCGGTTATATGCTGCTCGGTCTTTATATAAGGAAATTTGTCGGTGAATTTTCGTGGGGAAAAACATTTTATGTGGGTGTAGTTCCATGGATCGTGGGTTTTGTGATCTGTTTCGGAGGATTCCTATGGCTTGTCATGCAGTCTGCCGTCAACGGTTTTCCTGTTGAAGGGCCTGTGGGCATTGCGGCACTTTGGGAAACACCTTGGTTCAATGACACTACAGGTGTGGCGCTCATGACATTCGGCTGGATTATTGTTTATAAAAAGATCAAAGAATCCGGAAAATTTTATAATCGGGTCACACTTCCCTTTTCCAATGCAAGCTACGGTGTTTATCTATGTCACATGTTGATCCTGGCTCCTTTGTCTATGCTTTTTAGAGAATGGCTCGGAGTTGGAGAGCATCTCGCTTTAGGATTCTGGACCACACCCGTCGAGATTTTGGCAACCGCTATATGCACTTATCTGCTTGCAACCATTGCATCCCTTGTCATTGGGAGGATTCCTAAAATCGGGAAATATATCATGGGCTGAAGGCGGCAATACAACTAAAAAAATTGTTATTGTTATAAAAATTTGAAAGAGTTTTGATAACTTTGGAATAAATTTTGTTACTTAATTATAAGATTTAATTTTTCATATTAAACTTGATGCCCGATCTGAACGAAAACACCAAGGAAATTATCGAGGCGATAACTGACAAGAAAGGACACCGGATTACGATTATTGACCTCAAAAATATAGAATCTGCCCCGGCCAGGAATTTTATTATCTGTCAAGGGAAAAGCTCCTCTCAAGTGGCAGCTATCGCAGACTCGATAAGAGAAAGACTACAGAAAAATTTAAATATAAAACCCTATAACTACGATGGTTATAAGAATTCACAATGGATTATCATAGACTATGGCGATATGATGGTGCATGTGTTCCAACCGGAATTTCGTGAATTTTATAATCTTGAAGATCTATGGAACGATGCCGAAATAACGCCAATTCCTGATCTTGACTAAATTTATTAATAATTTGCCAATTATCGATTATGCTTAAATATCCAAAACAAAACAAACCCGGGAATCAAAACAAGAAACCAGCATTCAACATGTATTGGATGTATGGAATAATACTTATATCTCTCTTTGCCCTTTTCTATTTCCAAGATGCATCCCAGACTAAGGAAGTGGATTGGACTGAATTTGAGGCGGCTGCAATGTCGGGTGATGTCGATAAAATCATGGTTTTCCCCGAAGCAAAAGTTGCCGAGGGTTTTGTTACACCGACTGGTGCGGAAAAACATAAGTTCGATAATTCAGAGTCTTTTACAGGGGATAAGAAAATAAAGACTACCATCCCCTCTCCAGACAAGATCCAAGAAAAAATAGATGCATGGAATGCCGCTCTTGCAGCAGAAGGCAAGCCACAGATAAAGGTGAACTACGAGAAAAGTTCTGATTTCATGAAACTTTTCTGGTATTTCGGTCCGATTCTTCTCTTGGTTCTGTTTATGGTTTATATGTCTCGGCGTGTCAATAGCGGAGGCGGAGGAGGCGGCATTTTCAATGTCGGGAAATCACGTGCCACCGTTTTTGACAAGAATAACGGGCCGTCGGTCACATTTAAAGATGTGGCTGGTTTGGCTGAAGCCAAGGTAGAGATTGAAGAGATTGTTGAATTTCTAAAAAACCCGCAGAAATATACTGAACTTGGAGCAAAGATACCTAAAGGAGCTCTCCTCGTTGGTCCTCCGGGAACCGGTAAGACTCTACTTGCCAAGGCTGTAGCAGGTGAAGCCAATGTGCCTTTCCTTTCCATGTCAGGTTCTGATTTCGTAGAAATGTTTGTCGGAGTGGGTGCCGCCCGTGTTAGAGACCTGTTTAAGCAGGCTAAAGAAAAGGCTCCATGCATTGTCTTTATCGATGAGATTGATGCCGTGGGAAGAGCACGTGGTAAAAATCCGAATATGGGATCGAACGATGAACGTGAAAACACTCTTAACCAGATGCTCACCGAGATGGACGGTTTCGGCTCCAACAACGGTGTGATCATACTGGCAGCCACAAACCGTGCCGACATGCTTGATAAGGCTTTGCTTAGACCGGGACGATTCGACAGGCAAATATATGTTGACCTGCCGGAACTTACCGACAGAATGGAGATTTTCAATGTGCATTTACGTCATATCAAAGTCAATAGCAAGCTTGATATTGAACAACTGGCAAGACAAACCCAAGGTTTTTCAGGTGCCGATATTGCTAACGTATGTAATGAGGCTGCCCTCATTGCTGCAAGAAATAATAAACCAGCCGTGGATTGGTCGGATTTTATGGCTGCAATCGACAGGATTGTAGGAGGTCTCGAGAAACGTTCGCGCATCATCACAGACGAAGAGAAATTCTCTATCGCCACCCATGAAGCAGGACATGCCATTATCGGTTGGCTCACACAATATGGCAATCCCCTCGTGAAAGTAACCATTGTGCCGAGAGGAAGGGCACTCGGGGCTGCTTGGTATGCTCCGGAAGCCAGACAAATAATCCCAACCCAGGCGCTTCTCGACACAATGTGCGGACTTTTAGGAGGCCGTGCAGCTGAAGATGTTTTCACCGGTCAAGTAGGAACAGGGGCAAGCGATGACCTTGAGAAATGCACCAAAATTGCTCGTTCTCTTGTTTTGGTCTATGGTATGAGCGATCGTTTGCCAAACCTGAACTATAACGATTCATCCGGTCAGGAATATGGATTTACAAAACCCTATTCTGATGAAACCGCACAGATCATAGATGAAGAAGTGAAAAGAATTGTCAACGAACAATACGAAAGGGCAAAACAAATTCTAAGGGAATACGCCAAGGAGCACAATAAGATAAGGGACCTTCTCGTGGAACGTGAAGTGATTTTCCATGATGACGTTGAAATCATTCTCGGTCCGAGAAAATGGAAATCTCGCACCGATGAAATCATGGAAATCAACAGGAAAGAAGAAGAAAAAAGGAAATTGCTGAAACAAAAAAATGAGGCTGAAGCAAAGCAACCAACATCTTCAAATGTAGAAGTGGCAGAAAAAGACAATGAAGCCGAGTCTAAGGCAACCGACGAGGAAACCCCTCCCCCCTTTAATCTGAACTAATCAATCTTATAGACAATTACTCAGGATTCCGGGCAATATGGATAATACCTTTTGCCCGCTTTTTCTTTTCTGACATATTTTAAGAGGCTATTCAAGAAATATATCACTTGTTTGCTCAAATTTCATTAAATTTGCCATAATTATTTAGGAGTCATTTGCTTTAAGACTTTCTCTTGCAATTAAAAACTATCTTTGACACAAATAATAACTTCATCATGAAATTTCATACTATAAGTGTGCCCTCTTTGTTAACTGCAATGACTTTGTTCATTACGATGTCTTGTGGTGACAAAAATCAGAACCAACAGAATAACATGGCCCCACAACTGGCTGTGTTGACTGTGGAAGAAACTAATTCCACTCTTGAAACAGCAATCCCGGCCTCACTCGAGGGAGAAAATGATGTGGAGATAAGGCCACAGGTAACAGGATTCCTCACAAAAGTTCATGTCAACGACGGCCAAAAGGTGGAAAAAGGGCAAGTGCTTTTCACAATCGATCAGGTGCAACTGCAGGCAGCCGTTGACCAGGCCGCCGCTCAGGTAGCAGTGGCACAGGCAGGAGTCAATACAGCTCAAACTAATGCCGACAATAATAAAATATTGCTTGATAAAAATATTATCAGCCAATCTGCATATCAAACATCTGTTGACAATTTAAATGCTGCCAAGGCCCAATTGAATCAAGCACAGGCTTTACTAACTTCGGCCCGTAAAAATCTTTCATACTCCACTGTCACAGCCCCGGTTTCGGGAATTGTGGGAGCAATTCCATACAAGGAGGGCACCTTGGTATCTCCCTCAACCTTACTCACCATTCTGTCAAACAATTCTTCAATGCTTGCTTATTTTTCTCTCAATGAGAAAAATATTCTCGAGCTTACCGACGGAGGCAAGAGAACAATTAAAGAAGCCATTGATTCTCTTCCTGAAGTTTCCTTGCAATTAGCAACCGGCGAAATCTATCCCTACAAAGGTCGGATAACATCTATCTCAGGTGTGATTGATCCTTCAACAGGAAGTGCTCAGGCAAAAGCTTTGTTTCCCAATCCTAACGGCATGCTACATAGCGGTAATACAGGAAATATACTTATGCCGGTGGAACACGACGGCACAATAGAAATTCCACAGAATGCTACCTTCGAGGTTCAAGACATGAGATTTGTTTATGTTGTAGGCGATTCGGCAAAAATTCATTCAAGACCTATTACCGTGGCACCTCAAAACGATGGCAAAAAATTCATAATCACCTCAGGTCTCAAACCCGGTGATGTGATAGTGACTGAAGGAATCGGCATTTCTGTGGCAGACGGAATGACGATTACCCCGGTTTATAAAAATGGCCAAGCCTCACAAGAGGTGAAATGACAAACTAAGCTGAAATGAAACTTGATAATTTTATAAACAGACCAGTTCTATCCACAGTAATCTCGATTTTTATCGTGATTTTCGGTATTCTCGGATTGTTCAGTCTTCCGATTGAACAATATCCTGATATCGCACCACCGACTGTGAGGGTTTCAACAACATATACCGGTGCAAATGCCCAGACCGTATTGAATTCAGTCATCGCTCCACTTGAGGAACAAATAAATGGAGCGGAAAATATGGATTATATGTTTTCCTCTGCTTCAAACAATGGAAGCGCTTCAATTCAGGTTTACTTTAAACAGGGAACTGATCCTGACATTGCCGCAGTCGATGTGCAGAACCGTGTTGCTAAAGCTGCATCTTTCCTCCCTTCCGAGGTGAACCAGGTGGGTGTGATCACTCAAAAACGCCAAACATCCATGCTTATGGTGATTGGTATGTATGATCCGGAAGACCGCTATACCACACAGTTTATCGACAACTATATGTCGATTAATATCCTGCCGCAAATTAAACGTGTGCCGGGTGTTGGAGAAGCCATGGCTTTTGGCGCCGATTACTCAATGCGTATCTGGCTTAAGCCTGATGTCATGGCTCAATATAAGCTCATGCCGTCGGATGTAACAGCTGCCCTTGCAGAACAGAACGTAGAGGCTGCGCCGGGTCAGTTCGGTGAACAGGGTGATCAGAGTTTTCAATATGTGTTGAGATATAAAGGAAGACTGCAGGAAAGCTCTGAATTTGAAGACATCATCCTCCGTGCAACACCAGAAGGAGAGATTTTAAGGCTGAAAGATGTGGCTGATGTTGAATTAGGTCGACTGACCTATAGCTATGCAAATTTGAATAACGGTCATATAGGTAGTTCTGCTATAATTTTCCAGTCAGCAGGTTCAAATGCCACTCAGGTTATCAAAGACATAGAAAAATTGATGGATGAGGCCCGCAAATCCCTCCCGGCAGGAATGGTGCTGATCACAACCATGAGTGTTAACGATTTCCTTTACGCTTCTATTCATGAGGTGATAAAGACTCTTATTGAAGCATTTATCCTTGTTTTCCTTGTAGTGTTTATATTCCTTCAGGATATACGCTCAACCATTATCCCCATGATTGCGATTCCCGTGGCTCTTGTGGGCACATTTTTCCTTCTCTATATTTTCGGATTCACGCTCAACCTTCTTACTCTCTCAGCTTTGGTGCTTGCCATCGCTATTGTGGTTGACGATGCCATTGTGGTGGTGGAGGCAGTGCATGCAAAACTTGACCAGGGATACAAATCTGCCAGGAAAGCTTCTATCGACGCGATGAATGAAATTGCCGGAGCCTTGATATCTATCACCCTTGTGATGATGCTTGTGTTCATCCCGGTGTCTTTCCTGGGTGGGACTTCAGGTATATTTTATCGTCAGTTCGGTTTGACTATGGCGATGGCTATCGGTCTTTCCGCGATAAATGCATTGACTCTGTCGCCTGCACTATGTGCAATTTTCTTAAAAGGACATGACGACTCCTCCACTCTCAAAGAGAGAATGGGTGAAGCATACGGAGAAGCTGCCAAAACTGTTGTTGAAACTTATAAAAAACGTTTCTCTTTCCCACCCTTGGTTACTTTTATTTTACTTTGTGCAGCTATCGTGTTCCTTGTTTTAGGATGGTATATGTTTGAAAATGTGGCTGAGGGTGTTATAGCTGTTTGTGTGGCGGTTCTCGCACTTTACGGAATTTTCACACCTTCTTTTATTCAAGCTTTCAATCATAATTTCGAGAAACTTCTGAAAATTTATAAAACAGGTGTTAAATGGCTCACAAATCATAAGATTATAAGTTTTGTTATTGTTGGAGCCTCAATAGGTGGTCTTGTGATTTTAATGGCACTTACTCCTACTGCCCTTGTTCCCAATGAAGACACGGGAACAATCATGGGAGCTGTCACCCTTCCTCCGGCCACTTCTCAGGAAAAGACACAGAGCATCATGAATCAGGTAGATAGCATTGTCGGCACTATCCCGGCAGTTCAAAGCCGCACTGCCATCACAGGTTATAGCTTTGTGGGAGGTCAGGGCAACACCTATGGTTCGCTGATCATAAAACTGAAACCTTGGGACCAACGTGATGAGAACACCGAAAGCGCCTCTGCAGTTTTAGGGCAGCTCTTTATGAAAACTGCCACTATAAAAGATGCCAGGATAATGTTTTTCCAACCGCCTATGATTTCAGGTTATTCCGCAACCAATGGATTTGAAATAAAGCTACAGGATAAAACAGGCGGTGATCTTGATAAATTTTTTGAAGTATATCAAAGGTTTGTGGCGGCATTAAATGCCGATCCGGCCATTCAGATGGCGTATTCCAATTTCAATCCCACCTTCCCTATGTATATGGTGGAGATTGATGTTGCCAAAGTAAAACAATCGGGTCTTACACAAAGTGCGATTTTGAACGCCTTGCAAGGCTACTACGGAGGTATGTACATCTCTAACTTCAATAGCTATGGAAAGCTCTATCGTGTCATGATGCAGGCAGAACCGGAGGCGCGTGTTTCTCCGGAAACTTTGAAAAAGATAAAAATTCGGAACGGCGAGCACATGGCCCCCATCGACAATTTCGTAAAGCTTGAAAGAGTCTATGGTCCAGATATGATCGACCGTTTCAATATGTTCACCGCAATTTCAATCACCGGCACACCCGCTCCGGGGGTATCTTCCGGTATGGCTATTGAAACCATAAATAGAATAGCACAAGAAACACTGCCGCAAGGCTATGGGTATGAATATTCAGGCATGACCCGTGAAGAAGCTTCCGGCAACAGTGGTTCAACCGGTTATGTGTTCGCACTCGTTCTATTGTTTGTCTATCTGATTCTTTCCGCCCAATATGAAAGTTATCTTTTGCCATGGGCCGTTATCCTCTCTGTGCCATTCGGATTGATGGGCTCTTTCGTTTTTGCCCACATGATGGACATTGCAAACAATATTTATCTCCAGATTGCTCTTATCATGTTGATTGGTTTGTTGGCAAAGAATGCTATTCTGATTGTTGAGTTTGCTCTCGACCGACGCAAAACAGGAATGGGTATTGCCAAGGCTGCCGTGGCAGGCGCCGTTGCCCGTCTCCGACCAATCCTTATGACATCTCTTGCCATGATTATCGGCTTGCTCCCAATGATGTTTGCACATGGAGCCGGTAAGAACGGAAACCAGGCATTAGGGTCAGGTGCCATTGGAGGTATGTTGATTGGCATGATCTTGCAGGTGCTTATTGTGCCCGCTTTGTTTATAGCCTTCCAAACTTTGCAAGAGAAAATTGTGCCTCCAAAATGGGTTCCAGCACGATTCTCATGCACTCTTGGACGATTCTATCCCGTATGGTTGGAATCCCCAATGGACGCTTTTCGGCTTTTCCTGGCTTATTGATGTAGACCCGGCGTATCTTCTGCGCCT
>JAFLTM010000046.1 GCA_022509225.1 Muribaculaceae bacterium | reverse complement strand
TGCATGGCGGCGGGAAAGAAGCCACGGAATTGAGTGACAAATTGGGTATAAAAACCACATTAATTGAGGGAAGGAGAATAACCGGACTCGAAACTATCAATGTGGTGACCATGGTTTATGCAGGATTGATTAATAAACGTATCGTGGCCGAACTTCAAGCACTTGGATGTGACGCTATCGGTCTTAGTGGCGCGGATGCCAATGTCATACCGGCCATAAAACGGTCATCCACTCCTGTTGACTATGGATTTGTCGGAGACATATATCCGGAAAGCATCAATGTGAAATTTATTGACATCTTGTTTAAAAATGCAATAGTACCCGTGTTCTGCGCAATATGTCATGACAATCATGGGCAACTGTTAAACTGTAACGCTGATTCTGTTGCATCTTCAATTGCAATGGCATGTTCCGCGATTGACAAGGTCAATCTTATTTACTGTTTTGAAAAATCCGGTATTCTTATAAATATTGATGATGAGAATTCATTAATCCCGACAATTACTCAAGATGAATTCGATCATTTGAAAGCAACGGGAGTAATCTCCAAAGGTATGATTCCAAAAGTAGAGAATTCTTTAAATGCTGTGAGAAAAGGAGTGTCTGAAGTAAGAATCTGCAAAGCTGAAAATCTTTTAAGCGGCGAAGGCACCCTAATCCTCTGAATCATTGTAACTTCTATTTATGAATAAGTCTTTCTCTTCTCTTCTTTTCCGGGAAAGTATAGGATTACTCCAAAATCTTATTTCCGTTCCATCTTTTTCCAACCAAGAAGACCAAGCAGCCGAATTATGGGAATATTGGTTAAAAGGTAAAGGGATAGTAAATGTCAAAAGATTCCATAACAATGTTTACGCTCTATCAGAAGATTTCGATCCGAAAAAACCGACACTACTGCTTAATTCTCATCTTGACACGGTGAAACCTGTGGATTCTTACACTCGTGATCCTTTTAAAGCTGAAATAATCGGTGACAGACTTTTCGGTTTGGGTAGTAACGATGCGGGAGCTTCCGGAATCTCACTTGCAGCAACCTTTATAGAGTTTTATAAAAGAAAAAATTTAAATTTCAACATTCTTCTTGCAATAACAGCAAGTGAGGAAAGGATGGGCGAACTTGGCATGAGGGCATTTCTTCCTTTTCTTAGAAATGAAGGGATCTATCCGGATATGGCCATTGTAGGAGAGCCTACCGGTATGGAAGCAGCTATCGGAGAAAGAGGTCTTGTAGTCATAGATGCCACTGTAGCGGGTAAAGCCGGCCACGCTGCCAGAGATGAAGGAGAAAATGCAATTTATAAAGCGATTGAAGATATTCAATCGCTTCGAAAGTTAGATTTTCCCAAAAAGAGTGATGTGCTGGGACCTCTGAAACTCAATGTCACCATGATCTCGGCAGGAACCCAACATAACGTGATTCCGGATTGCTGCAACTACGTTATTGACGTGAGGACGACTGATGCCTATTCCAATGAAAAAACGGTTGAGATAATAAAAAATGCAGTCAGATTCAGCAAGATTCAACCACGTTCCACTCGCATACACCCCTCAGTGATTGATGAAGCTCACATATTGGTTAAAGCCGCTGAATTGAGTGGACTGAAAACATTTATTTCAACCACAACGTCGGATATGGCACTTATGTATGATATCCCTTCAATAAAATTAGGACCTGGAAAATCAGAGAGATCTCACACTGCCGATGAATTCATCCTACTCTCGGAAATAGAAGAAGCTATGAAAATATATCCGGTACTGTTAAGAAATCTCGACAATCTTCTTAAAAAAAATTGAAACTATAACCACTCAATTTAAAATTATGTCTAAACAACTTTGGAATAAAGGTTTTGAACCCGATAAGTCTATTGAGAGTTTCACTGTGGGTAATGATCGTGAACTGGATCTAAGGCTTGCCCGATATGATGTGCAGGGCACGATGGCACATATAAAGATGCTTGAAAAAATCGGACTCCTTAGTCGTGCGGAGCTTGAAATACTTTTACCTGCACTTGAAGAGATTTCAAGACTAATTGAGGAAGGAAATTTTAAAATTGAGGAGGGTGTGGAGGATGTGCATTCACAAGTAGAGTTTCTTCTTACTTCAAAATTAGGTGATATTGGGAAAAAAATTCATTCCGGTCGTTCAAGAAATGATCAAGTATTGGTTGATTTGAAATTATTTTTCCGTGATGAACTAAAATCTTTATCGGAATCGATCACTAAATTATTTTCCAAATTGTTGGAATTATCGGAAAAGCATAAAGACAAGCTTATGCCGGGTTATACTCACCTGCAGATTGCGATGCCTTCATCTTTCGGATTATGGTTTGGTGCTTATGCCGAAACCCTGGTTGATGACATGCAATTATTGGTTGCCGCTTATAACATCACTAACCAGAATCCATTGGGTTCGGCTGCCGGTTATGGTTCATCTTTCCCCCTTGACAGAGAAATGACAACAGAATTATTAGAATTTGAAAGTCCACATTATAACGTAGTTGCTGCGCAAATGAGCCGTGGAAAAACAGAAAAGGCTGTGGCCTCAGTAATTGCGGCTGTGGCTTCAACACTGGGGCATCTTGCAATGGACGTATGCCTTTGGATGTGTGGTAATTTCAATTTCATATCCTTCCCGGATGAACTCACCACCGGTTCCAGTATAATGCCACATAAAAAAAATCCGGATGTTTTTGAAATTATTCGTGGCAAATGCAACAGGCTTCAATCAATACCAAATGAAATATCTTTACTGACAACCAATCTGCCTTTGGGCTATAACCGAGACCTTCAACTTCTAAAAGATATTCTTTTCCCGGCAACCACTGAATTGAAAGAATGTCTTGACATGGCCACGTTTATGCTTGAAAATATAAAAGTCAAGGATGATATTCTGGATAATCCTTTATATCGTTATCTCTTTACAGTTGAAGACGTTAATAATCTTGTGAATCAAGGAATACCTTTCCGGGATGCATATAAAAAGATCGGCATGGAAGTGCAAAACGGCACTTATAGTCATTCAGGTGAGATTAAACATACTCACCTCGGAAGCATAGGAAATCCGGCAAACGATAAAATAGCTGAAAAGATGCAAAAGCTTTTAGATAAATCAGGCCTATCTAAACTTTAGGTATATATCTCTCCCCATCTTTTTTGCCTCTTCTATATCTTTTTTATTATTAACTTCAACTCCATATTTACTAAGTGGAGGGACAACCACCCGTGTCCCCGGGGTAATCCTGTCGGGATGCCCTAAAATATCCTTATTCTCCTCATAAATATAGGGCCAAAAATTGTGATTCCCATAATGCTCTCTTGCTATCGTGGTGAGATACCTTGTTGTTGAAACAGTGTCATAAACCATTGGTTCTTCAATTTCTTCTTTTATTGTATCGGAAACCTCTAAAGCTTCCGGGACAATTTTTTCATTTTTCACAGATTCTGCGCCTATAAACGATTTTGAAGAACCAAAATTCACAGGCCACCAGTCGAAAAAGCAGCCAAGCATAAAGATTAACAAGCAAAGAGCAAACATTGAAACGGCTCCTGTCAGGAATCCTTTTCCGTATCTTCCCCGATCATCTGACTGCTCCACGTAATGCACCGGTAATAATTTCTCTCTGTCAATCTTTTGTTCAGATGCAGCTGCTTCCACATTAGCATTCAGATTTTTTTTTGATTTCTCTTGAGTTTCAATAGAAGTATAAGCCTCTGTTGTTATTTCATCATCTTCGTTTTCTTCATCCGAGCCCGTTTCCAATATCGGTTTTTCAATCAAATTTTCATCCCCTGCTACAAAAGTTGCATTTTCAGTGTCATCATAGGTGCTATCGTTGGATGAAGCCATAAAGTCGTCTTCAAGTTCAATTGTCTCAAAAATTTCAAACGGTGCATTAATAGTTGAAGCCATTTCTTTTGCAGGAGTGAAAAGCACCTTTTTATGTTTCGCAATATTCCGCTGTTCTCCCGTGGCCACACTTATTATAGACCGTGAATCAATAACCGAAACCTTAAAATTTCCCAAACCTTTTATCCTCAAATTTTCCCCTGTCGTTAAAACTTCTGTTGCAATCTTAAATAATTCACGGATAAAATCTTCACATAATTTTTTAGATTTTCCCGTTTTCTTAGCCAGCCTGGAAGCAAATTCCACCACTCCTATATTATTTCCCATAATTAATCTTCTGCTTTAGAACCGGAGAGTTTTTGAATGTTAAAGTAATTCTTGGTGGGACCAACAATTTTTTTCCTGATGCCGGATGCACCGAAACCCTTTCTTGACGTAAACGGGGTTCAAAAACTCCAAAATTCGGCACCGTAAATCCTTCTTGACCTACTGCTGTTTCTGCCAGAACACTGCTAAAAGAATCAAGAAGAATGCCTATAGTGTCTCGTGATACATCAAGGCGTGTGGATAAAATATCTGTTAAAGTTTTTGTTTCCATTTTTCAATTGTCACTCACAAAAATAAAAAATAAACCTCACAAATTATCTACTTCATTCCTCAAAATTATTTGATATCCAAAATGAAAGAGGATGGAACACTACTTGAAAAGGTGTTGCCACCCGCCGGGGCTGATTTCCAAGATAATAATAATAGGTTCGTTGCGTATCCCAACTATTGATATCGAATCTTCTGGTTTCGCCACCGGGAACAAAACATGCTTCCGTAATAGTTCGTGAATGAAGCATTCTCCCCTGCATGTCTAGGTAGTCGATCCTTACTTCACAGCCGGTTATATCTTTATCGGTATTATTAATCAGCATAAATGATTCTTTACTTGAATTGGGTTCTTTATCATAACCTGCAAAACCCACTTTTTTCAAGTCATTGTAAACTTCCATTAAAAACTCGGAGGTTTGGACAAGACTGTCTGCAAGGTTTATTTTATAACCTTCTATATCCTTTTTAATGTTAGCTTGAATAGTTTTATCTTTATCAATTGAATATGAACTTTTAATTTTCTTGGCGCATGCAAGATTTAACCCGATCAATATGATAATCGGCACAATCAATAACCTACGGCTAACTGTAACATACATAAAAAATCAAAGATACCTCACTTTTCTTCTTGATGACCCGTTTCCATCGTAGGAAGGATATATCTTTATCATTCCTACAGGCGCCTCAATTCTGCTTCCGGAAACTGTTGAAATTCCGGTGCTTACAATTTTCCAGAATCCTGGCAAAAGCCTGTTAAGATTTAGATTCAACCTTCCTCTAAGACCGGACTTCTGTTTTTTTATTATAAAAGAATCTCCATCTTTAGATAATGTTGCAAGACAGGATTTTGGTTTTAGCAGAAGATCATTCTTTCTCTCTGTAACGAGTTCAATCCTATATTCATCTGCAGATGCTGTGGAGGTTAACATTCCGATTATCTCTCCCGGTTTCAGTCTCGCATCTTCGGTTTCCACAACAGAGATAGTGTATTTGTCATAACCATGCGAAAGCCTGTTTTCTTCATCTCCTAAAATAAGAACCGTGACTTTATCCTCAGGATAATTCCAGATGCCTTCAATTGATTCCAACGGCAACTCCCTGCATATATCTTGTGCTTGTGCAAGATCATAGGCCACTAGGGGAGATTTGGCTGTCATAAACGGCGTTACAAACAGCACGTTCAAACAAAAAAGCATCCACCTTATCCTACGGTTTAAATTCATCGGCTCAAGGTGATTTAATAAATTTTAATCACGGTTTTGTAGAAAATGTGTAAGAAAGGCCGAAACTTAATATCTCCCTCATCATAAATGTTTTCCAGCTTCCATTTCTCTCTGAGGAAGTATCCCAACGCAGATGGAGATACAACTGTGTCGACAAGAATTTATTTATTTCAAAAGAGAAAGTGTTCTGCCAGTCAGCAAGGAAATAAGAATAATCAGTAAACATGAACACTCTGGTACTGTATCCGATATTTGCAGTCATCTTCCAATCCATCGTATATTCAATATTGCTACCGATTTCACTCTTGGTCTTTCTATCTTGCTTAATACTGTAGAGCTCGTGGTTTATTTTATCTGATATGCATGTTTTTAAATTATATGACAATGGAGAAACCGTGAGAGTGTATTTGAAAGTATTCAGCTTATTTTTATGATTATAAGACATACCAAGACCTAAGTTGAGCTCTCCGGGTGAGAGTATGGAAGCTTTCCTTTCCATCGAGTTGTCGGCATAATTGTTAAACAACTGCGTTTTAAACATCATATTGAATGAATAAAACCAATTTCCAAAAGCTTTCAAACCGGTGTTTAGATTATATTGGAATATATCCTCTGAAATCTGATACTTGTGGATGTTGCCCTTTGGAGTGGAACTTATTGCAAGTTTATACTGAAGGTTGCTTTGGAACAATATGTTGGGATGGAATACCTGATTTAACTGAACATTCCAGTTAAAATTAAACAGCAACGACAGATAATTGTTTCCTCCCTGATACCAGTTTGGAGAAACAAATGCCTGTGAAAATTGTAGCTGTGTCCCGAACGTGTGAAGCCAGAATTTTTTTTTAATTTCAACATCGGGAATAACTGCATCATCAGGATTTACCTCCGGCACATCCTGTTTCTTTATAAATGCAAGGAAAGTGACATCATCCTCGTAAAGTTCCGGCGGCTCCGGAAGATCCCAATACGCATACTCAATCACTGTGGGATTATCTATCATATAGAGATAGTGAAGGTCAGACTGGAGACGCTGACGCATCAACGCCTCTTTCAACCATACAGGATTCTCACCGGGCTGCAAGAAAATAGTTTCCACCTCTACAGCCGGTTCAATAACAGACTCCCTTTCAGCAAAAAGATAAGTAAGGTCTTTCTTTCCTTCTATTGAATCTAAAACATTTATAAATTCTTCATCCTCCGCCGGGATAGTGTCAGATGTCATTACCTTCAAACCATTATAGGGTTTCAACTTTTTGAAATCAGGATTCATGTGGATATGGCGGTATCCATTGAACACCATTGGCAGCAACCCCCTATCCAAAACCCTTGCATTCAGCGGTTTTACCTCTATAGATTCAAACAATTGGTTCGGTTCGATTATTTCAATCAAATCGATTTGTCGTAATGAATCTCCCTCTTCTGGCAGCATCAGGTTCCCCTGAGCACGACCCGGCAACATCATCAAAGATGATGCCAGTATGGTTAAGCAATATGATTTGATATGCATATATATGATTATATGATTGTTTACTATTAATCTTTCTTATCAGGCGATTTTAATAATCTGTCGTATTCCTCTCCATTAATAAGTTTATAAGCCTCCTCAAAAATTGGGTCATGGGTGTTATAAACTCTATAATAAGTGGAATTGTCGTATATATCCCTTCCTATCAATGCTTTAATCAGCATTGAAAACAAAGGTGCACTTTTATTAGCTTGCTCTTCTTCAAAATCGATTCCGTCTTTTGTAGCCATGTCATAAAGTTCCTGAAGCATAGCCGGAGTAACTTGAAATTCTTTTGTGAAGACTTCATCGTTCTTATAAAGACGTTTCACCTCTTCCCTATTGTTGTCGACATATTTGATAGCATAACTGTTGATTAATCCCTTAGCCATAACAGACCTGTAATATCGGGTGTATTCTGTAGTGTCAAGTGGTACGAACTTGTCAGGATAGATTCCGCCCCCTCCATAGATTGGTCTCTTCAAGACAAGTGTTTCCATTCTAAGGGAATCGACGTGATGAATAGAGTCTTCATGCATCAATTCGCCACTGTAGTATCTCTCTAATATATCCTCGCTGTAAGCATCTCTCTTACCTTTTTCGTATGGCTTTTGAATATCCCGACCCGCAGGGGTGTAGTAGTGAGCAACGGTTAGTCTTATCATAGAGCCGTCGGGCAACGGTATAGGTCGTTGCACCAATCCTTTACCGAAAGTGCGTCTTCCCACAATCAACCCCCTGTCCCAATCCTGCACGGCTCCTGATGTGATTTCGGATGCAGATGCCGAATATTGGTTAGCCATGATAACAAGCCTACCTTTGTCAAAAAGGGGCTTACTGCCTCCGGGTGAGGCATAGTTGTCCATCCGTGATGAATTTAATCCCTCGGTATATACAGTCATTTGCCCGGGCTCAAGGAATTCTCCCAACAGATCAACCGCTGCATTAAGGTATCCTCCTCCATTATCCGAAAGATCAAAGATAAGCCGGTCCATTCCTTGTTTTTTCAACGCTTTAAGAGCTTCACGGATTTCATCGGCGGTTTCTGCTGCAAAACGATTCAACCGTATGTAACCGGTTTTATCGTCAACCATATATGAAGCATCCACACTATAGATTGGAATATCGGCTCTTGTTACCCTGAAATTTATAGTGTCATTTTGTCTTAATACCTTGATATCTACATCTGTGCCTTTCGGTCCTCTTAGCCTCTTCATTATGTCGGTGTTCTTCATCTTCACTCCGGCTATGACTGTATCATTTACGGCTATGATCCTGTCACCCGCAAGTATCCCTACTCTTTCTGAGGGACCACCTCCAACGGTTTGTATCACATAAAGTGTGTCGTTGTTCATATTGAAAGAGATACCAACACCACTGAAATTGCCTGCCAAAGGTTCGTTTAATTCTTTTGTCTCTTCTGCGTTGGAATATTGGGAATGAGGATCAAGGCTCTCAAGCATTCCTCTTATCGCGTCTTCCACAAGCTTTGTCTCATCAACCGAATCAACATATAGTTGCATTATCGCCGCTTCAGCGATGCGAAGCTTATTATTCTCCGAAATTGAAATTTCTGCCTGCACTCTTGGAGTCACCACAGCCAGAAGCAGCCCAATTAAAGTTATTGTTAATAATTTCTTCATTTCTTTTCTAAATTTTCATGTAAAGTTATTTTCCCCGCAATATATTTACTCGGATTAAAACCATTATGCATCAATTCTTTAACCATAGAACTACTGATAAATGACAACGAAGGTTCGCATGGAATGAAAACAGTTCTAACACCCGAAACACTCAAATTGACGTCGGCAAGTTCCTTCTCTTTTTCAAAATCAACCGTATTTCTCAAACCTCGAACCAAAACTCCCGCACCTTTCTCTTTTGCAAAAGTTGTGGTCAGACCGGTATATGCCAACACTTCAACCCTCTCATCATCCTTGAATATTCCTTTTATCTGTTCCAATCTTTCCTCAATTGACCATTCCGTATTTTTAAGCTCGTTATTTCCAATTGCAATAATCAACGAATCAAACAAATGCAAGGATTCCCGGGCTATCGAAAGATGGCCCACCGTAAAAGGATCAAAGGTGCCTGCATATAGTGCTTTCATATCTCGGAATCGTCTTCGAATATAAGATTGTCGATTATAAAATTTTGTCGTTCCATAGTGTTTTTGCCCATATAGAACTCCAAAAGTTTCTCCACCGTATCATCTTTTTTCAATGTCACCGGGTCAAGTCGCATATCAGGCCCTATGAATTCTGCAAATTCAACATCATTTATCTCTCCAAGTCCCTTGAATCGAGTTATCTCAGCATTCTTGCCAAATTTCTCTATTGCTTCTTCACGCTCTTCATCTGTGTAGCAGTAATAGGTGTCTTTTTCCTTCTGGTTCTGCTTATTTTTTACTTTTTTCCCTCTTCTCACAGCATTTTTATCTCTCACTCGGAATAATGGTGTCTGGAGAATATAGACATGACCCTTCTTTATTAAATCGGGGAAAAACATAAGGAAAAATGTTATGAGCAACAGGCGGATATGCATTCCATCTACATCGGCATCGGTGGCTATTATTATCTTGTTATACCTCAAACCATCCATGCCTTCCTCGATATTGAGAGCTGCTTGAAGAAGATTGAATTCATCATTTTCATAAACCACCTCCTGGGTGCGCCCATAGGAATTCAATGGCTTCCCTCTTAAAGAAAAGACAGCCTGCACTTCTGCATTCCTTACTTTCGTGATGGTGCCGGATGCTGAATCTCCCTCCGTTATGAAAATTGAAGACTCCTCTCTTCTGTCGGGGGATTTTGAACCGGATTTCATCGAATCATTATAATGGATTCTGCAATCGCGGAGCTTACTGTTGTGCAGATTCACTTTCTTTGCCTTCTCTCGTGCCAGTTTGGCGATATTTGACATCGCCTTTCGCTCTTTCTCGTTGGCAGTGATTTTACGAAGCATAGCTTCTGCAACTTCCGGATTTTTATGGAGATAATCGTCAAGTTCTTTCTTTATGAAATCTCCAATGAATTTATTCACGGTTAGTGCGCTCCCGGGAGCCACTTCCTTACTGCCGAGTTTTGTCTTTGTCTGACTTTCGAAAACCGGCTCCTGAATCCTTACGCTAACCGCAGCTACAATTCCATTCCGGATATCTGAATATTCAAAACCTTTGCCTGAATATTCTTTTATTGTTCTGCCGACATGCTCCCGGAAAGCCGAGAGATGGGTTCCTCCCTGAGTGGTGTGCTGACCGTTGACAAATGAATAATATTCCTCACCATATTGTTCAATATGGGTTATTACTACTTCGATATCCTCCCCTTTAAGGTGGATTATCGGATATAATGGTTCAGCCGTCAGATTCTCTTTCAGTAAGTCGAGCAACCCATGACGTGACAAATATTTTTTCCCGTTTAAGAATATTTGAAGCCCGGTATTTAGATAGGTGTAATTATTTACCATTGTTTCAAGAAATTCCATCCTGAAACTATAATCTTTAAAAAGTCTGTTGTCAGGTTTGAATCTAACAAGCGTTCCGTTGGGCTCCGCACTCGCAGTGGGTTCGGTCTGACTCAAAACTTTTCCCTCTGTGAAATCAACCGTAACCTGTTTTCCTTCCCTTGTGCTTTCTATGTGAAAATTTTCAGACAATGCATTCACAGCCTTTAAACCAACTCCGTTTAAGCCGACCGATTTTTTGAAATTTTTATCATCAAATTTTCCTCCAGTATTGATTTCAGAAGCCACTTCTTTCACCTTTCCTAAAGGGATGCCGCGTCCAAAATCTCTTACAGTCACTTCCCCTTCCTCAGTCAATGAAATATCTATTCGTTTGCCTGCACCCATGTTAAATTCATCGATACTGTTGTCTATAACTTCCTTGAGTAAAACATAGATGCCATCTTCAGCATGGGTGCCATCGCCGAGTTTTCCGATATACATACCCGGTCTGCGGCGAATATGTTCGTTCCATTCAAGATGTCGGATAGAATCGTCGTCATATCCTGCCGGATCCGAACCTTTGTCGGTATCTTCCACGGCAAGATTATAGTCTGTTTCAAAAAGATCTTTTATTTCTTCCATAGACAATGGATGCACTTTTTGCCAATAAAGCACAAATTTACAAAAAAACTATGAATTATACCACTTCTATGGCACTCGCCTTACTGGCCGCACCCTTGGTTTATCACTTTGTCAACGAAACTTTCATTTCTAAGGCATTCCGGACATCCGTGACCCCCATACTCTAAAATTTCTGAAGAAAGATAAGAATGTCCGTGGGAACATCTTTTTTCTTTCAGCAAATTGCTTATCTTTCTATTTTTAGCTTCTGATTTATTAATCTCTTTTTTGCGATTAAGATTTAATTCTTGGTAGTTTTCCCATCGTCCAATTTTCTTATAATTCTCCGGGCCTCCCCATGCTGCATCAATCCTGTCAGTATTATTTTCTGCAATCCAAGACAAAGGTCCGAGGTCTTTCTTTTTTGCCACTCTTTTCATAAACCACTTTATCACAAAAGCCGGCACCAATGGAACGAACCGGAAATAAAAAGGAAGGTCCTCTTTCATTTTTTGTAAAGAATCTGCAAATGAGCCGGAATCTCTGAACTTCAGAATTGAATCAAGATTGTCACTGTCTGAAAACCAGACTCCATGGAAGTTTTCTGTGGCAAACCAATTTGGTTCAAACACCTTTTCCGGTGGAGGACATCCCATAGACTTTAATATTTGTCTTTCAAATTCAATATTGGTTAGTCGGAAGGTCTCCCCTCCCCCCACATTATAATAATTGTTCCAAAAATCATCAGGGACATCCCTTCTGCATATTCGTTCAATCAACCTTCCGGAATCCTCAACGGTAACCCATTCGATGGTACCGTTCAGGGGAACGTGGAAAGTAACCGGATCATTCGCCTTCTTCAAAAGACCGGAATGTAGGATGGCCGTTTGTCTTATTGAGACCCATTTCCTAAGACCGGCCATAACTATTTCTCTTTCAGCAAGTATTTTAGATAATGAATAGGCATCAAATTTAGCACACCCAAGCTTGTCACCAACTCTTTTCCAGTGATCAGGGACATTGTGGCTTCCATATTGTGACACGGATCCAATATAAACCGTCTTAATCGTACGGAATTTGTCTTTTTCCTCAAGCTCTCTGATTATTGAGGCTATTTTTTTCGCAGATCCCACATTCACTTCAAGAGTTTTGGATGGATAATGTTCTGCTGCGGGTGAAACCATACCTCCTATATGGAGAACAATGTCAGCCTCCTTAATCCCCTTCATAAGTGCCTCTGAATCTAACAGATCTCCCCAAATCACCTTTACACCTTTACTCCGCAGGCCTTTCATTAACTTCCTGTTCTTCTTCGAATCTCTTGCAAGAACACTTATTTCATATTCAGAAGGATGTTTCATCAATTCTTTTAATGCCGCCCCTCCCATAAGTCCGGTGGCACCCGTAATGAAAACATGTGTCTTGTCTTTTTTTCTCATCTTATATTAGCTATATTCACCCTTTTGGCAAAATTAAAGAAATAAATATTCTCTATCAAAAATACTCTTGAAACACTTGGCTAATTTTATTATTTGCATCAGAACATTTATTTTTTTTATCTTTGAAAAGACAAAATTCTTGATTTGTAACTGTCTATCTATTTCCCAATGAAGCACAGGCTTGAAATTATTATTTTATTGTGTTTATCCTTCCTCTCAAGTAAGGGAGAACTTCTTTCACCGGAAAATGCCCTAAAAAGAATAGAGGGGAAAAGTATGAATGTGGCGGGTTCAAGAGCTGCCAATAATCCCAAACTACTAAAAACCATAGAAGAAGCCGGAGAAGCGGCAATATACCTTTTTAGCCGGAATGATAATGACGGGTTAATGTTGGTGAGTGCTGACGATAAAACACCCGCTTTGCTGGGCTTTTCCGATTCCAATGTCGTCGATATCAATAATCTGCCTCCCTCACTTTATTATTGGATTGAAGGGTATAAACAACAGATTGGATATCTCCGTTCGCATCAATCAGATAACACTTCCGCTTCAACTAGAACATCTGATTTCACACCGATTGCCCCACTTTTAAAAACAAGATGGGACCAAGATGAACCCTACAATAACCTATGTCCTAAAGATGGTTCTTCAAGTTCATATACCGGGTGTGTTGCCACTGCTATGGCGCAGATTATGCATTATTTCAAACATCCGGTTAAAGGCACAGGCAGTATCAGTTATGAATGCACGTCACTTGATAAAACTTTATCAATGGACTTTGCCGATATTACTTTTGACTGGGACAATATGCTCGACAGTTACTCAGGCAGATATAATTCGAAACAGGCCAATGCAGTTGCCCAACTTATGGTTGCGGCAGGCTACTCTGTGCAAATGAATTATAGTGAAACAGAATCCGGAGCCGTGAGTGCGTTCGTTCCGGGAGCTTTGGTTAATTATTTCGGTTATGATCAAAATGTGAGATACTTCAACCGGAATCAATATTCTTTAACCGACTGGAAAACCATGATTTACGATAATCTTAAAAATGTGGGGCCCGTGTTATATAGCGGGGATTCACAAAATAACGTAGGTCATGCTTTTGTTTGCGACGGGTATCAAGGCGACGGTTATTTCCACTTCAATTGGGGCTGGAGCGGTAATGGCGACGGCTATTACCTTTTGGATGCCCTCTCACCATCTGCTATCGGGATTGGTGGAGGCGACGGCGGATTCAATTATAATCAAGAAGTGGCATTAGGCATAAAGCCATCAATGAACGGCTCATCCGGCAATAAGCAAAACGAAGTGTTTATGTATGGGTCGGCAACAGGTTCTGTTTCTGGTGGTTCCTTAAATTTCATGCAAGCAAGTTCATCTCTGTTGGGATGGGGTTATAACGGGCTTGGAGTTTTTGAATTCTATCTTGGGTTAGGAGTTGTTAAAGCCGGAGAGCTTTCCGACTCCCCAAAATATTTTAAGGCATCAAATATCGGAAAATTGCAACTTCAAGCCGGTTATTGGTATCCTTTCTCGGAAGACTTCATGCCGACCGTGAATCTTAATGACCTGAATCTTGAAGCAGGAGTGCAATATAAAATTTTTAATGCCTATTCCCAAAACGGGCAGAGTAATTGGAAAGAAGTCGAAGCTCCTTATGGATCTTATAATTATTTCTATATAACAAAAACAAATAATAACGACTATGAAATAGTTAACCAGGAACCCCTTCAGTTCTCTATTTCAGAACTTAAATTGGAAACTCCCTTATACGCAGGTAATGCCTTTAAAGCAAATGCAGTTATCGCGAATGATAATGAAAACGAACTTACACGTGCTGTTTGCCTGGTGCTGTTGAATGAGAACAATAATATTGAATATAGTTCTGACAGTTTTGTCGTGACATTGCAGGCAGGTGAAAAAAAACAATATGAATGGGCCTCCCCTCTGACTAATCAAACCGGCGTAACCATTGATTCAGAAACTCAATTCTATCTTGGCTTATATGACTTGGAAACAAATACAATCTATTTCAAATCTGATAGTCCTGTAACCATGCAACCATATCCGGGGAAACCGGAATATTCAATAAAGTTTCTTGTGGAAGATGCGCCATTCGACAGAGGATACTATCTCGTTGATACTCCCAATGATTTCAACATTATAACACGTGTATCGGTGACAAGCGGAGTTTTTTCATATCCTGTAACACTCGCCATATTCAAGGTTATTCCCGGAACCAACACAGCCAATCTGATTTTAAGTTTCCCCTATGATATTGAATTTATAAATGCAGGAGAAACAAAAGATTTGGTTATGAATATTAATTTTCCTAATGCATCGACCGACGACCGGTATTGCATAGATGCTTTCGTTGAAGCGGACGGACAACTTAACATTGTTGACGACCCTATATCAACTTTCTTTATAGTTTCAAGCAATGGGACAACTGCAGTTGATAAAATCCGTGGCAAGGATTCCGGCATTACATTTATTTATGACCCCGCTTCTAAGATTCTCTCAGTATCGGGTGGGAACGGTGGCATAAAATCTCTTAACTGTTATTCAACATCAGGAACAAGGTTGCCCCTTGAATATGGAGGCAACTCCGAAATCAATCTCTCATCGTTAGGTAGCGGCGTCATAATTATCTCCGCGACTGATGGAGAGGGCAACATGAAATCAACCAAAATAGCTCTTTAGGCATAGTAAACAACCCCAGAAGGGAGAGCCGGGCGTGGAGTAAATTTGTTTTGAAAGTGCCACAAATAAACTTAAAAATTTGAAATTGGCTGAAAAATTTTGCCACTCGGAAAATTTGGGTTAAATTTGCCAACGCAAAACGGGGCAACCCGCAAGCAATGACTCCGTGGCTCAGTTGGTAGAGCAAATGACTCTTAATCATTGGGTCGTG
>JAFLTM010000045.1 GCA_022509225.1 Muribaculaceae bacterium | reverse complement strand
CCCGCGACCCACAGCTTAGAAGGCTGTTGCTCTATCCAGCTGAGCTACCAGTCCGGCTTGATATTTTTCTCTTTCCCCTCTGCAAAGTTACTGAAAAGTTTTCGTTTTTGCAGTAAAATTTTGTAATTGATTGTTTATTGACTTAGTTTTGCTGAATATTTTGCTTTCTTAAAATTCTAATACGATGTCAACCTACACCACAGATGACAACAGAAAGGTGACCACGCGCCGTCTTACTGAAATGAAACACCGGGGTGAAAAAATTTCAATGCTCACTGCCTATGATTATTCTTCAGCCAAAATCATAGATGAAGCCGGGATGGACGTGATTCTTGTAGGCGACTCCGCCTCCAACGTCATGGCCGGAAATATAACAACGCTGCCCATAACATTGGATCAAATGATATATCATGCAAAGTCAGTCATGAAGGCAACAAAAAGGGCGCTCGTCGTCGTTGATCTCCCTTTCGGCTCTTATCAAGGAAATTCTAAGGAAGCACTTGCCTCCGCTATCCGGATAATGAAGGAAAGTCATGCCGAAGCCGTCAAAATGGAAGGGGGTGCTGAAATCAAGGAATCCGTTGAGAGGATTCTTAGTGCCGGAATTCCTGTGATGGGTCATCTGGGGTTAACCCCTCAAAGCATCAATAAATTTGGCACATACAACGTTAGAGCCAAAGAAAAAGAAGAGGCGGAAAAACTCATTAACGATGCAAGGCTTCTCGAGCAAATCGGGTGTTTCGCCATTGTTATAGAAAAGGTGCCTGCAAAACTTGCCAAACAAGTGGCTGAGGAATTGACAATACCTATAATCGGCATTGGAGCCGGCGGAGGTGTCGACGGCCAAGTCCTGGTGATGCACGACATGCTTGGAATAAACAATGGGTTCTCACCACGGTTCCTGCGCAGATATGCCGACCTTTCGGCAATAATGACCAATGCCGTTCAGAATTATATTGCCGACGTCAAATCCGGCGATTTCCCCTCCCCACAGGAATCATATTGACATTGACCTATAAAAAAAATGGGCCGGCTCATTTGAGATGAACCGGCTCGTTTTTTATCATAGACTTGTTCGATCCTTACTCCCTGTCGTCTTGCATGTTGGCTGACGGGTGATTGTTGTGGCGTGGGGTGAAGCGTCTTTTACCCTGGAAGTTGCCGTCACGTCGCGGAGCGCCGTTGCCGTCTCTACGGGGCCTGTTTTCTCCACCTTCTCTCCGAGGTCTCGGCTCTCTTTCAACATAACCTTCGGGCTTTTCTGTCAGAACTTTCATTGAAAGACGATATTTGCCGGTTTTCTTATCAATTTCTATAAGTTTAACCTTAATCTTGTCTCCCTCATTCAGCCCGCTTTGTTCCATATTCTCAAGGCGGTTCCATGATATCTCGCTAATGTGGAGCAAACCGTCTCTTCCCGGCATGAACTCAACGAAAGCACCGAAATCAAGAATCGACCTTACAACGCCGTCATAGATCTCACCCTCCTCAGGTTGAGCCACTATCGCCTTGATTTTGGCAAGGGCCGCTTCAAGACCCTCTTTCTCTTTCGATGCGATCTCAACTTTTCCTATGCCGAGTTTTTCATCCTCTTCAATTGAGATAACTGTGCCGGTCTCCTCTTGAATGGCCTGGATTATTTTGCCTTGCGGGCCTATCACGGCGCCTATAAGCTCCTTCGGTATATCAAGGGTTACGATACGTGGAACATGTGGCTTGTAATCCTCCCGTGGCTCCGGAATCGTTTCTTTGATTATATTGAGAATGTGCATCCTTCCCTGACGCGCCTGTTCGAGTGCCTTTTCAAGGATTTCATAACTCAAACCGTCGCATTTTATATCCATTTGGGTTGCGGTTATGCCCTTCTCGGTTCCTGTCACTTTAAAGTCCATGTCTCCAAGATGATCCTCGTCTCCGAGAATATCGGAAAGGACAGCATATTTTGTCGCGCCCTTATCTGAGATAAGACCCATTGCCACTCCGGCAACCGGACGTTTCATTTTCACTCCGGCATCAAGAAGAGCCAAGGTTCCTCCGCAAACGGTAGCCATCGACGAAGACCCGTTGCTCTCAAGAATATCAGACACAATCCTGCATGTATAGGGGAAATCATCCGGGAACATTCTTTTTAACGCACGATGTGCAAGGTTGCCATGCCCTACCTCGCGGCGTCCCACACCTCTCTGGGCCTTTGCTTCGCCGGTTGAGAACGGCGGGAAATTATAATGTAGAAGGAATCTCTCCTTGCTCTGGTTCAACACATCATCCACAATCTTTTCATCAAGCGTGGTGCCGAGTGTCGCTGTCACAAGGGCCTGTGTCTCTCCTCTTGTGAATATCGCTGCCCCGTGAGGCCCCGGAAGATAATCCACCTCACACCATATAGGTCGGATCTCTGTGGTTTTCCTGCCATCAAGCCTTACACCCTCATCAAGCACGCATCTTCTCATGGCTTCCTTTTCAACATCATGATAGTATCTTTTCACCATGGCTACACGCTGCTCGGGAGTGTATTTCTCCAACTGATCCTCGGTCATTTCAGGAAGATTCGCGATATATTCATCCACTATTGCCTTGAAGCTCTCACCTCTCCAATGTTTGTCGGCATTGCCCGCCTTAGCTACCTCGTATGCCTTTGCATAGCACTTCTCCTCTACATCTTTCCGGAGATCTTCATCGTTGATTTCATGATTGTAATCACGTTTCACCTCTTTTCCGGCCTCCTTCATCAACTCTATCTGCGCAACACAATGTTTCTTGATTTCATCGTGAGCAACCTTTAGCGCTTCAAGAAGTTCGGCCTCGGAAACTTCATTCATTTCTCCCTCAACCATCATGATATTATCGTAGGTGGCCCCGACCATAAGCTCGATGTCGGCTCGTTCTATCTGGTCGAATGTTGGATTGATGACCCATTCCCCATCAACTCTTGCTACCCGCACTTCAGATATCGGGCCCTCGAACGGCACATCGCTACACATCAGGGCTGCCGATGCCGCTATTCCGGCCAATGCATCAGGCGCTTCGTTTTCGTCTGCCGAAAACAATGTCACGTTCACAAAGGTCTCGGCATGATAATTTGATGGGAATAACGGCCTGAGAACCCTGTCAACGAGCCTGGAGGTCAATATCTCATAGTCGCTTGCCCTTCCCTCTCTCTTCAGGAATCCTCCCGGATATCTTCCTATCGAGGAATATTTCTCTTTGTATTCTACTGTGAGCGGCATGAAATCCACTCCTTCATTTGCATCTGCTGCTGAACATACTGTGGCCAAGAGCATCGTATTGCCCATCCTCACTTCCACAGCGCCATCGGCTTGCTTTGCCAGCTTTCCCGTCTCTATGGTGATCTGGCGACCATCTCCAAGCTCGATGGTCTTCTTTACCGGTTTTAACATATTATTCTTTTTTCTTCTTCTTGTTTTTCAACGGCAAAATTACTTAATTATTCCTTTTAAATCTAATTTTATTAAATTTGCATCGTTTTCAAGATTCTTTTATATGAAATCTACCTCTAAAATTTTTAGCTCGCTCTTTTGTTCGTTATCAATTTTCGTTCTTCTGGCATCCTCTTGCTCCAACAATAAGTTTAAGGTGAAAGGAGAGATAACGGATGGCGAAAACCGGTCTCTGTTGTTGCAGAAATCTGATTTCCAAGGAAATTGGATCACCCTTGACTCTACCCGAACCGACAAAGATGGAAAATTCTCTATCTCTTTCCCGGCGCCCGCTTCCCCCGATATTTTCCGACTTTCCCTTAATGGTCGGTTCATATATCTCCCCATAGATTCAACCGAAACAATCTCTGTGGTCTCATCTTTAGAGGATTTCGGAAGAGATTTCCAACTCTCAGGCTCGGCAAAAGCCGAATTGTTGGCTCAGTTCGAAAAGGAGCTGCTTGATTTCGATATGGCTTCCGATGAAGCTATGATTGAATTCAAAAGAAATGTTTTCACCAACTACATGAAGGATCATCTCAGCGACATCACCAGCTTCTATATTCTTACAAAGACTCTCGACGGGAAACCTTTATATAACCCTCAAAATTTGGAGGATGCAAAATATTTTGGTGCAGTCGCCACTGGTTATAAAAATCTTCGCCCCGACGATCCGCGCACGGCTCTTTTGGAACAGACCTCATTAGAGGCGATGAAAAGGAAAAACAGCTTGAAAGGAAACTATCGACAAATAGAGGCGGAGGAAATTTCTATAATCGATCTCGATCTTATAAATGAAAACGGAAAAAATATTGCTCTCAGTTCCTTAACCGGAAAAGGCAAACCGGTTGTAGTGGTCTTTTCTTTGCTTAATCACGAAGATTCTCCCCTCTTCAATAAAGAACTGGCGCGCATATATGATAAGTTCGGAGGCAATCTTGTCATTTATAATGTTTCTCTTGACACTGACCAATATGCTTGGCGCGAGGCTGCAGGCAATCTTCCGTGGATAACGGTGCATTCTCCCGGTGGATTCGCTTCTTCTGCCGCTTCTTCCTATAATGTGTCACGTTTGCCATCTTTCTATATTTATAACGGGGAGGGTGATTTAATTTTAAGTCCTGAAAACCTCTCCGAATTAGAAAAGAGCCTTTAAGTTTGATGCGGTTTTTCAGTCTCCTCACCCTGCTGTTGCTTTTTTTCAGCTCTGTTAATGCTGAGGATGAGCCTAAATTTTCTGTAGTACCTACCGGTAGGTTACTTATTGACGGGGCTGTGTATGCCTCACCCCAAAAAGAATTGTTTGCCGATGGTGTGGCCATACCGGAAGTTAGGGTCGGTGCCAAAATGCTGTATGGGAAATGGAGCTCTATGATCGACCTTGGATTTGCTTACGGGAAAATAGGCCTACGCAATATGTGGGTGCAATATGATTTCAATTCCCACAACAACCTTCGTGTCGGAAATTTTATCCAGCCGTTCGGATTGGTTGGACTGCCCAGCATAAATACAATGGCAACATTCGAGCAGCCTTTGGCTGCCGCTTTGTTCAGGACCGGCCTTCAACTCGGCGCCATGTACACATTTTACAATGAATCGATAATTTCATCCACTGCCGTGCATGCCGAATCTTCGGCACTGACCAATGTAATGAATTATCCCCTCTTTAATCAACAAGGTTATTCATTTATCACACGGTTCGTGTTTCACACAAAAAGTTCCGAAAACTCAGGCCTCCCGGTTGTCAGTGCAGGCATTAGCCTCGGATTCTCCACCCCTGAAAGAAGGCTTGTGAACGATGAGGATGTGCACGACGGGTTTACTATCTCGGCAAACTTCCCGACTAAGGTTAGTTCCGAAACTGCCATATCCGCAACCGTCGCAAATTCTCGCAACAGATTTAAGCTAACCCCTGAACTGGTTTTGGCATCTTCCCGCTTGGCTATGGAAACCCAATACTTCTTCCAGACTATTGCGAGGAAAGACAACTACCCCAACTATAATGCCTATGGCGCCTATGTCACTTTGAGAGGAATCCTGTTGGGAGGTAATTATTCTTTTGACAGGGCTTCCGGACAAATCCTGAATCCAAAGAAAAATTCTCTGGAATGTCTTTTCGACTATAACTATGCAAACGCATGCGACAAAAAAGCCTCAATTTTTGGCGGCAGGGCAAACAGCTTCACTGTGACTCTTAATTATTACTTCAATCCCTACATCACTGCAAGATTGAATTATTCTTTCACCCATATTTGGGAAAGGCAAGACGCGATGCCTCTGACTCAAAATGTTGTGCAGGCTCGTATCATGGTTTTATTTTGATTGGTTATGAACGAAGACTGGAAACTAAAACTTTCATCTCTAAAGGAAGCTCTCCCGGATGACCCTTCAGAAAACCTTGAAAGTTCTGAAACACCGGAAGCGGTTGCAGACAAAACAAATCAGGTGGCTCCTCTTTCTGTCATAATCGACAAGAAAGGGAGGAACGGCAAGATAGCAACAATAATAGAGGGCTTTACAATTCCTCAAGCCGAAGTGGAAAAAATTGCAAAACAATTGAAGCAAAAATTCGGAGTGGGAGGAAGCACCAGAAACGGTGAAATACTTTTACAGGGCGACCACAGGACAGAAACTTTAACGTTTTTGAGGAATCTCAACTTCAAGGTGAAATAATCTGATGTTCACAATCCAACAAGCCTCAGCCGGGTCAGGTAAAACATTTACCCTCACGAAGCTATTTATTCAGAATATCCTCGCATACAGGAAGTCAGGCGACACATGGAAATTGCGTTCCGACAAAGATATTGTCAATAACATTTCATCCGTTTTGGCAATAACTTTCACCAACAAGGCCACCAATGAAATGAAGCAGCGGATTGTGAAAAAACTTACCGATCTGGCTCAGGTTGCCCATCAGGATAATATCTCGGAGGAAGAGATCAACAAAACAGACTATCTGGCTCATCTAATCAAACTTACTTCTTCATCTTATAAAGATATCGGACAGAAAGCCGATGTGGCTTTAGACGCCATCCTGAATAATTATTCCGGTTTCAGGGTCTCCACGATCGACTCCTTTTTTCAAGAAATACTGAGAACATTCGCTTACGAGGCTAACCTCAACGACGCCTATCAGCTGGAAATAGACTCCGATTTCGTGAGCAAATCAGCTTTGGATTCAACGCTCTTCGAGATGGATGCAGACCCCGACAGGATGAAAAGGGTTTCTTTCTGGATCAAAGAGATAATGAAATCTGCCGCTTCTTCAACCCACAGATGGAATATTTTCACAAAATCAGAAACCCCCAATTCTCTGTATCATCAGATCAAGGAGACTTTAAAGCAGATGCAGAAAGAGGAATTCAAAACCATCAGGCAAGAACTCGACACTTATTTCTCATCCGAATCTGTCTCTGAAAAGCTAACTCAATTATATTTGTCGCTAAAGTCCAAATCCAACAAAGAAAAGGAGAATGCTATCGATTATATCAAAAAAATCAATCGGCAACTCGATGATTTGATCGTTCTCTCTAATTTAAACCTCTCATGTTTCACCTCAAATTTTAACAATCAACGCGAAAAAATCAACAACCTTTCGCCGGAAGCCCCAGACGAAATCAAAACAAAACATGTCCTCAAAGAGGGGGGATCAATCCTTCTCTCTAAGTTTAAAAAGAATTATCCCGAAATTCATGACCTCGGAATCTCTCTGTATAAGGCTATAGATAATCTCAATTCTAAGAAACTGATGCCTTTCAATGCTTTTTGGGATTTGTTCGGGCAACAAATTCCCTATGTCGGCATTATTTTGGAGATAAGCAGAAAAATGATGGAACTTCTGCAATCCAACAATGTGATTCAACTAAACGACACCAATTTCATTTTAAAAAAGATTATAGGAGAAGACGATTCCCCGTTCGTTTATGAGCGACTCGGAAATTATATAGAGCATTTCCTCATAGATGAATTCCAAGACACATCCCAAATGCAATGGGAAATACTTCGTCCCCTTTTGAAAGACAACAACAGCAAAGGATTAGACAGCCTTTTGATTGGAGACCCAAAACAAAGCATCTACCGATTCAGAAACGCAAACTATAAACTTATCCTGCAAGCACCGGAATCTTTCTCCGACACTGTTGTTTTAGGCTCGAAACGTGAAGACAACACAAATTGGAGATCCCATCAGAATATTGTGGCTTTCAACAATTATTTCTTTAAATCTTTGATGGTTAAACTTTCGGAACTTAACAGGCAGTTTGGAGAAAACAACGACATCCATACAATTTATGGGAATGTGGTGCAATATCCGGTTCATACTGACGGCAAAGGTTACGTTGAAATCCGCCTGTCAAAACCGGAGAGTGAAACAACCGGAGATACAGAACCCGCAATCCGACAAGACCCTCGTTTCGAAGTGGCTGAAATCGTGAATGAACTCAGAGGCAGGGGTTATCAACAAAAGGATATTGCTGTTCTGGTCAAAACCAATCAGAATGCGGAGGAGCTTATCAAATCTCTTCTGGAATACAATCAGCTATTGGATGACCCCTCCCGGAAAATAAATTTCATTAGTGATGAATCTCTGCTTGTTTCAAATTCGGCGGCTGTGCAGATTCTCATAGGAATTCTCGAAAGAATCGCCGATGAAAATTTCATTCTTAAAAAAACTACCGAAGATAAAGGGAGTATCCAATCTTCCAACCGCATTAGATGGAACCGCATCCGTGTCAGCTACCAGTTCTATTCAGTGCAACATTCTGATCTTTCTCCGGCTGAAAGGATAACCAATTATCTCAACCTTGAGTCGGAAGATGATGTGCTCGGTGAAATGCTTGACAATCTCCCTTTCGCAACTTTACCGGCTATTGTTGAAGCTTCGATTGAAAGATTCATCGACACAAATCTTAGAAATGAACAGGCCTTGTTCCTCTCAGCCTTTCAGGATTTGGTCAACGAGTATTCCGACAAATATCCCAACGATCCGGCGTCCTTTATCGAATGGTGGAAAGCTAAGGGTAAATTCAGGTCGGTGGAATCTCCGGAGGGGGTGGATGCCATTCAGATAATGACCATTCATAAATCTAAAGGTCTGGAATTTAAATGTGTGATTCTGCCTAATGCCAACAATTCTTTCGAGCCCGACAGCCATAGGCCCGAATGGAGATGGGTGCACCCATTTAACCCTTCTGATTACTTCGATCTGCCCCCTTATCTCCCGCTTAAGACAGAAAAAGCACTTCTTGACACTCAATATGAAAATATCTATAGGTCATACTATTCCCAGGTGCTTACTGATAAAATAAACATGTATTATGTGGCTTTTACCAGGGCTAAAAATGAACTCTATATCCTTTCCTCATGGCATCAGAAAGCTGATGCTTCATTAGGCCACTTCCTTACATCCATCTGCGACCCGGCAGCTTTTTCAACTGAGATTTTCCTTGAAGAAGAATTGCCTAATATCATTAATGCCCGACAGATTAAAAAGTCGGAATCGGAAAGCGTTGTCTCTATAGGTGAAAAATTTTCTGAAGATGAGATAAAAGCGGAAAATCAAGCCGAGGAATCAACGCTCAAAAGAGATGTAAAACCAATTAAAGGTTACTTTGTGAATGCCAACCTGCCTGAAATAAATTTTATAACCCAAGATATCAACGACACTTCAGATTTATAATTATGGGTTTAAACAATTTTTGCAGATGTCATATCAATAGGTTAACTTTGCATTGTTTCAGAATCATCAAAATTTATCATTAAAATTAAAATCTCTGGAACACACATCTTAGATGTAATATAAAATGGACTTAGACGCAGACCCTTTACCATCTTCGCCTCTTTTAATCCCCCTATATTCAATTATTGACCGTGCAATAGAATTTCATCCTCCGTATAACTGGGTGGGATGGAGTGCTATAGTTTTTTGTGCTTTCATCGGCCTTTTGTTCTCTGCTTTCGTGTCCGGAAGCGAAATAGCCTTTTTCGGACTCTCACAAAAAGACCTGGAAGATCTGGATGACTCTGACGACAAGGGAGCTAAAAAAGCAACGTTTCTCCTTAAAAATAGCGAACGACTCCTGGCTACAATACTGGTCGCTAACAACCTTATTAATATCACTATTGTTATATTGCTTAATTTTGCAATAAATCAGATAGTAACTTTCAGAAACACTGCCCTTGACTTTATTTGTCAGACTGTTGTGCTAACTTTTCTTCTCCTCCTTTTCGGAGAAATATTCCCAAAGCTGGTGGCTCGCAGCAAAACTTTGAAATGGGTGATTAAAACCTCTCCGACTCTTTTTGTGCTTTACAAAATTTCAACTCCGGTCACCTCTGTTATGGTAAGATCATCAGTTTTGCTAAACCGGCATATCACCAAAAAAAATGAGCAGATTTCTACAGATGAACTTGAAAAAGCCCTAAGCATTTCTGATATTAAGGAGGGGCAGGACAAAGAGATGCTTGAAGGAATACTTTCGTTTGGCGAAAAGGAAGCTGCCGACATAATGATCTCTCGAGTTGATGTAACCGCAATTGAGTTCCATGACACTTGGTCGGAAGCTGTCGACGTGATTATTAAATCAGGCTTTTCAAGAATCCCTGTCTACGACACTTCACAAGACGTTATAAAAGGAATTCTTTATTCTAAGGATCTTTTGCCTTATATCGGTAAACAGGCTGATTCCTTTAGGTGGCAGACTCTACTCAGAGAGCCATACTTCGTGCCAGAGACTCGCCGTATCGACGATCTTCTCGAAGATTTCAGGAAAAGAAAAATTCATATTGCAATTGTGGTTGACGAATATGGAGGCACACAGGGAATTGTCACTCTTGAAGACATAATCGAAGAGATAGTCGGCGAGATTGATGATGAATACGATGAAAAAACTTCTATGTATCAAAAAATAAATGCAAACACATTTATTTTTGATGCCAAAATATCCTTAAGTGATTTCTACCATATCACCGGGGTGGATGAAGAGTCTATGGGTGACACGGGTGAGGCGGATACTCTTGCCGGTCTCCTTCTTGAAATTAAAGGCGATTTCCCTCACTTGAAAGAAACTCTTCAAAGAGGCCGTTGCCGGTTCCAGGTGTTGAAGTTGGAAAAACACAGGATAACTAGTGTGAAGGTAACTGTCCGTCAATCTGGCAACAATAACTCTGATAACAAAAAAAATATTGAAGACTGAAGGCATGAAAGAGGAAAGATTCCCCAATGAATTTGTAACATGGAATCATAAAACCCCTGTAGGTGTCAAAGTTCAGGAAGTTTTTGGCATGGATTCAAAAAAAGGTAGGACCTGGATTGAATTGGCTCGCCAGATTTATTGTGAAGAAGATGCTGACTATAAGATTATCGGACATTTCCCTAATGGCGCTCCTTTTATTGACGGCGCTTCTTATCGTATCTCCATAACTCATACAAAAGATTTTTTTGCCGTCGCATCTCTTCCTAAAACTCCCGAAGTCAATCTTGAGGTCTTCAATACAAGGAGCGCACTTGGCATTGATGCAGAACCCCTTGACAGAAAACAAGTTATTAAAGTCAGAACAAAGTTTCTTTCCCAAGAGGAACTTGCCTTGATTCCGGAAGAGGATGTCATTGCAAATATCCTTGCCTGGACTGCAAAGGAAGCTCTATTCAAGGCTGCTCTTTCAAAAAAAATTAATTTTAAAACCGACATCTTGATTCATTCCCTGCAATCCTTGCATGAAGAAAATTCCGAATCCTATAATCTTGGTAAGGCCGTGGTTCGATTTCCCGAGACTTCTATGATTGAACCGCATGAATTTCTCCTTTATTCCTATTCCAGCTACGGATGTTGCGTAACAATTGCCTTTTCACCCAAATGTGCTAAATATAGTAAAAATAATCAGCTGATTTTGAACCTTTAATTTTGAAGTTTGTTCAAATTATATAATCACCCCGGACGCGATGCCCGGCTTTGATTCAACTAATATAATTAAGACAATTAACTTAAAAATTAAAGATTATGAAGAAGAGATTAGCCTTATTTTTATTCGGTATAGGTTCTTTAATTGCAGTAAGCGTAAATGCAGGTAATGTAACCCCTACGGTTCAGGATCCGCAACCATGCGTGCCGGTTCCTTGCGACACGGTGCCATGTAATCCATGTGATACGGTTTGTCCAACGGTTCCCTGTAACCCTGCTCCATGCAATCCGCAACCATGTGAACCCGCACCTTGCTATCCCGGCGGATGCTGACAAACTTGCTGAAACAGATTTATTAAAAAATTAGAGCTTCAGATATTTAATCCGAAGCTCTTTTCTTGTTTTTCCCGAAACCGTAGAACTATAACCCTCTAAAATGTTTTTGTCGTTAGGTGTTCCGGGTTAATCGCGGCTAAGATGATCCATTCCTAATTCCTACTTGAAAAGCTTTGGCACAAACTCAGTAAGATAAATTCTCCAGTTTTTCCAGATATGCCCATCAGGTGATTCATAATAAACATAAGGGTATCCGTTTTTATCAAGAATTTCTCGATATTGTTTGTTTGCGTCATAAAGGAAATCTTTGTCGCCTATCGCGATATAGTATAGTTTGGGATTCTTTTCAAACTGTGTTTTAAGCTTGCCTTCGAAATCTTCATAAACTGGGATATTTTCAGACCCTTCAAATGGGAAAATAGCTGCCGAGAAAAGGCCTACATAGTCAAAAAGGTCCGGATACATTTTTGATGTGTGAAGGGTATGGAACCCTCCCATCGATAATCCTGCCATAGCCCTGTGTGCCTTGTCGGCCTTTGTACGATAATGTTTATCTACATAGTTAACGATTTCGGGATAATAGGTTTCAATCTCACCCTTGTTCATTCCTGAAACATTCATTGAAGGCTTCGTGAAGCCCTCTGAAGTTTCCCCGGGGGCAGCCTCCTGATAGGCGTTCCCGTTGGACATGACCACTATCATAGGTTCAGCCTTCCCTTCTGCAATCAGATTATCGAGAATCTGCGCTGTGCGACCTAATGCAAGCCAAGCCTCTTCATCACCTCCGGCTCCATGCTGCAGATAGAAAACAGGATAAGACTCACTGCTGTCTTCGTAGCCCGGCGGGGTATAGACCGACATTCTACGTTTCATTTTGAACCCCGAACTGTCATACCAAACACGTGAAACTGTTCCGTGAGGAACGTCGTTCACTTTATAAAGATGAGCTCTTGAACCCAGTTCATCGATCAGGAAAATATTTGTTACGGTCGAAACGTCCCGATTCATGAAAACATTGGCTGGATCCATCATGCGGAGACCATCGACACCAAATGAATACATATATAGTTCGGGAGTCAAAGCTTCGGGGGTTGTGTATTCCCAAACTCCGTTTTCATCTTTTGTGAGATTGGCAACGCTTTGTTGTGCGGGAAGAAAATCTCCGGATACGGTAACTTCATTTGCCCCCGGTGCATATAGGCGGAATGTAACCGTGTTATCTGGATGTATCTCCGGAGACTTCACCTGGGAGGAATTAAACAGAGCCTGCTGAGCTTGCATACTGACGGACACTGACAACAGGCTTGCCAAACAAAAAAATTTTTTCAAGTTTTTCATTATTAATTTCCTATTTAATTACAAAAGTATATAAAAAACCGATTTTCACGAATTTTATATATATTTGAATCACTGATTCAAGTTTCGCATGTTTAGAATGTCAAACCCCTCTTCAACCTGGGAGCGGTTGAATATTATCGGATTTCATAAACTTGCAAATCTTCAATAACTGATTGTAAGTCGGGTTAAGATCCATTGAATTAACAAGAAATTATAAAGAATATATTCCATGAAGAAATTAACTTATTCGTTGTTTTTAATTCTTGTCGTGGGATGTGGCAAAAACGGAACAGGCACGGATAAACCGGCCATCCCTGCCGACTCATCTCTTGAGAGGCGTGTGAAAGAAATAGTATCTACAATGTCGCTTGAAGACAAGATTGGGCAAATGTGTGAAGTCACAATCGACCTCGTTCAAAGAGACACTTTGGTTGATGGGCAGGTCATACTCGACGAAGGCAAGGTTGATTCAATATTTAGCAAATATAGAGTCGGGTCCGTGCTTAATGTTCCTATGGGATTCGCACAGACTCCCGACGCCTGGTATAGGATTATAAGCGGCATACAGGATGCATCCATGAAATATATCGGCATACCTGATATTTATGGTGTAGACCAAAACCATGGAGCATCTTACACTGCCGGTGGAACTCTTTTCCCTCAGGAAATAAATATGGCCGCATCCTTCAATCGTGAACTCGTCAGGGAAGGCGCACGGATCACCGCCTATGAGTCTCGTGCATGCGATATCCCATGGGTTTATAATCCGGTTATGGATCTGGGGCGAAATCCGGTTTGGCCACGAATATGGGAAAGTTTCGGAGAAGACCCCTATCTCAACGGTGCCATGGCGGTGGAGATGGTGAAAGGTTATCAGGGCGACGACCCAAACAATCTCGGTCCTCTCAATGTTGCAGCATGTCTGAAACATTTTATGGCATACGGCGTCCCAATTTCAGGTAAAGACAGGACACCGGCTTGGGTTAACCCGATAGATCTAAGGGAAAAATTCTTCCATCCCTACAAAGAGGCGATACGCGCCGGAGCTTTGTCTGTGATGGTGAATTCTGCCATTGTAAATGGCATTCCATTCCATGCTAATTATGAACTGCTTACCGGCTGGCTAAAAGAAGGCCTTAAATGGGACGGGATGATTGTGACCGACTGGGCTGATATCCACAACCTCTGGCAACGCGACAAGATTGCACATGATTATAAGGAGGCTATCATGCTCTCGATCAACGCCGGCATCGATATGTCGATGACTCCTTACGATGTACAGTTCTGCTCCCTGCTTAAGGAACTGGTGGATGAAGGCAAGGTTAAAATGTCGAGAATAGATGATGCCGTTTCACGTATCATCCGGCTTAAACTCAGGCTTAACCTGTTTGATACACCTAACACCAATCCGGCAGACTATCCGCTTTTTGCAAGTCCGCAACATGCTAAGGCATCTTTTGATCTGGCTACACAAAGTGAGATTCTTCTTAAGAATGAAAACAATGTGCTTCCGGTTGCCAAAGGGAAAAGGATACTTGTGACAGGACCCAATGCCAACAGTATGCGCTCACTGAACGGAGGCTGGAGCTACACATGGCAAGGAACCGACAACCCGGCGTTTCATGAACAATACAACACTATCTATGAGGCTCTTTCCAATGAATTCGGAGAAAAGAACGTGATTCTGGAACAAGGGATGGATTACTTGACGGACTACGGAAAATATGAGGGAGAAGAGAATCTTAGGATAGAAAAAGCCGTTGCTGCCGCTCGCGGAGTTGATGTAATCGTAGCCTGTATCGGTGAGAACTCATATTGTGAAACTCCCGGTAATACCAACGATCTTCATCTTTCGACCAACCAGACTAAACTCGTAAAAGAACTTGCAAAGACCGGGAAACCGATTATCCTGATACTAAATGAAGGAAGACCACGCATCATACGAGAAATCGAACCCCTTGCAAGCGGTGTTATCGATATTCTTCTTCCCTCAAACTATGGTGGCGACGCCCTCGCAAAACTTATGAGTGGCGAACTCAATTTCAGCGGGAAACTTCCCTACACTTATCCCAAATGGATAAACGCATTGACCACTTACGACCACAAACCAAGTGAAAAGACGGTAACAATGGAAGGTGCCTACAATTATTCTTCCGATGTTGATGTTCAATGGCCTTTCGGGTATGGCATGAGTTACACCACTTTCGAATATTCCGACATCACGCTTGACAAGAATGAATTCACTCCACAAGACGAGATAACGGTAAGCGTGAATGTGAAAAACACAGGAGATAGGGAAGGTATGGAAGCCGTGATATTCTATAGCAGTGATCTTGTAGCATCTATCACACCTGATAACAAGAGGGTGAGAGGTTTTGACAAGATTAACCTCAAACCGGGCGAAACCTCCAATGTTAGTTTCACTATTCCGGTTAGCGACCTTGCATTTGTAGGACAGGATGGCAAATGGAGAGTGGAAGAAGGTGATTTCATTTTTACGATAGGCAACCAAAAGGTAGGCGGAAAGTGCACAACCACCAAAGTTTGGCCCACTCCAAACATATAGAATCTATTGCGTTTGCATACCGGCCATCCCGGGCAGGTGTTAGGCCGATACATGCCCTCCTTTTCCATGGCTGCGGTGATGCGAACGACCATACACTCACTCGATAATGATGCTGTCTGTCCCTTGCAGGACATAGGCATTCCATATTATAAATGGAGACCTTGGAGGCTATAACGTCGCTTCCATAGGTCTCCTTCCCTATATTTGACCCGTTATCCGGTAACAAAAAACAGTTTTAATGCTTTATAACCACATTAAAACTGCTTCCTTAACTCTGAGAGGTGCCAACCAGATTCGAACTGGTGTCAACGGTTTTGCAGACCGGTACCTAAC
>JAFLTM010000044.1 GCA_022509225.1 Muribaculaceae bacterium | reverse complement strand
AACCTGAGATTCCCAGTTTTTCACACACATAGTCTTGAACAAAAGGAGGAATGTTTGCGAAATTACCAACGGCACCGCTTATCTTCCCAACCTCTACACCTTTTGCCGCCTCTTCAAACCTTTTGAGATTTCTTTTCATCTCGGCATGCCAGAGCACCCATTTTAGTCCGAAGGATGTTATATCGGCATGAATACCATGGGTTCTTCCAATGCAGGGAGTGTCTTTAAAACGTACTGCCTGCTTGCCGAGCATTTTTATAAATTCTTCCAGATCTTTCTTCAAGATTTCATCGGCCTGCTTGAAAAGATAACCATTGGCAGTGTCAACCACATCAGTTGAAGTAAGGCCATAATGCACCCATTTCCGTTCCTCTCCGAGAGATTCACTCACGGCACGTGTGAATGCCACTATATCATGTCGGGTTTGCTCTTCGATTTCTTTTATTCTGTCAATGTCAAATCGGGCATTCTCCTTAAGTTTAATTACATCCTGAGGTGGGACAACACCGAGTTCCATCCAAGCCTCAGCAGCGAGTATTTCCACTTTGAGATAAGCCTTGAATTTATTTTCTTCTGTCCAAACCTGACGCATCACGTCGCGTCCGTATCTTTCAATCATTGTTTTTCAGTCGTTTATTTAAGAGAAAACTTATTGTTCAAATTTATTGAGAAAACATTCCAAAGTGTTTTCCATAAGGCATGCTCTTGTCATGGGCCCGACACCCCCGGGAACAGGAGTTATGTAATCTGCCAAATCCTTACAGTTTTCAAAATCCACATCCCCACACAATTTGCCTGTTTCGGGATCACGGTTGACTCCCACATCAATCACAGCAGCTCCCGGTTTCACCATATCGGCTGTTACAAAGCGTGGCTTGCCGATAGCCACAACAAGAATATCGGCTTCTTTCGACACATCGGGAAGATTTTGGGTTTTACTGTGTGCAATCGTGACAGTTGCATTCCTGTCAAGAAGCAATTTAGAAACCGGCAATCCGACAATATTGCTGCGTCCTATCACAACAGCCTTTTTACCTTGAATTTCAATGCCTGCCTTATCAAGAAGTTTTATTATTCCTTTAGGGGTACAGGGATAGACACATTTTTGTTTCAGCCATAAAGAAGCCACGTTTGCAGGGTGAAATCCGTCGACATCTTTATTTCGGTCGATTGCGGCTATAACTTTGTCTTCGTTAATATGAGAGGGCAGAGGGAGTTGAACCAAGATTCCATCTATTGAATTATCCTTGTTAAGATCATCGATTAGATTTAATAACTCTTCTTCAGATATGGTATCAGGTTTTGTTATAGTAGTGCTCTTAAACCCTACCTCTACGGCATCTTTCCCTTTTCCTTTAACATATGACTGACTTGCGGGATCTTCCCCGACAAGAATCACGACAAGATGTGGGGGCCTTCCATATTTTTCAACTGCAACCTCGACACGATGCTTAACATCATTTTTTATTTCTTTAGCCAGATCAGTGCCACTAATTATCATATTGTAGGATTTTAATGTTTAGTCGGTTATAGCATGACCAATGTCAGAACGATGAAACAAAACAGGGCATTCAATGCAGGCCACTGCCTCTTTGGCATGCAGATTTGCTTCAGGAATATCTTCTCCACGGGCAATAACCATGAGAACCCTTCCTCCGTTAACTTTGAACTCTCCATCTGAAAAGAGAGTTCCCATGTGGAAAACTTCTTCATCCAATTTTTCAAGGCCTTTTATTATGGCACCCTTTTCATACTTGTCGGGATATCCTATAGAAGCCAACACAATTCCTAAGACTGCATCTTCCGACCATTGTGGGATGAAATCTTTTTTTTCAAGAACAGCCTCGATGAAATCGAAAATATCAGACTCAAGTCTCGGCAACACAACTTCAGTTTCAGGATCGCCGAACCTTGCATTAAATTCAATAACTTTTGGTCCTTCCTGTGTAAGAATCAATCCTCCGTATAACACACCGGTAAATGGTGTGTTCTCATCCGTCATAGCCTTGGCGACGGGAATCATAATCTCATTTAAAGCCCGAGTCTTTGTTTCTTCTGAAATAAAAGGAACTGGGGAATAAGCGCCCATGCCACCCGTGTTAGGTCCCTTGTCACCGTCAAATGCTCTCTTATGGTCTTGAGCAAGTTCCAAAGGATACACTTTATCATCAGAGACAAAGCACATGAAAGAAAATTCGGGACCTTGTAGGAATTCCTCTATGATGACATTCCCGTCACCGAATTTTTTGTTAACAAGCATATCGTCTAATGCTGACTCAGCCTCATCATACGTTTCAGCTATAATCACGCCTTTCCCCGCGGCCAGGCCATCAAATTTTATAACAGCAGGCAGCTTGCCATTTCTCACAAATTCTTTAGCCTCAGCAGAATCTGAAAAGGATTTGTAGGTAGCAGTCGGAATACCGTATTTAGTCATAAGCTCCTTGGCAAACTGCTTGCTGCTTTCAATCCGTGTGGCATTTTTTGTGGGTCCAAAAACTTTAAGTCCTGCTGAATACATTGCATCGACAATGCCTGCGGCCAAAGATGCTTCAGGTCCCACCACAGTGAGATCAATCCCTTTTCTTTGTGCAAAATTCACTAAAGCTTCAACATCATCCACCTTGATGGGAACACATTCCGCGTCAGCAGCAATCCCGGCATTCCCCGGCGCGCAATATAGCTTTTCAACACGGTTGCTTTTTTTAAAAGATTTCACAATTGCGTGTTCTCTTCCCCCGCTTCCTATAACCAAAACGCTCTTTCCCATTTTCATTAATGTTTAAAATGTCGCATACCTGTAAACAACATGGTGATGCCTTTTTCGTCGGCAGCTTTGATGGATTCTTCATCACGGATACTGCCACCGGGTTGAACAATTGCTGTCACACCATAAGAGGCTGCGAGTTCCACGGTGTCTCCGAATGGTAAAAAGCCGTCGGAAGCCAAGGCAAGACCATTTAGCAACCCTTTTTCTTTAGCTTCATTAAGTGCAATCTCTGCAGAACCGACACGGTTCATCTGACCTGCGCCGACTCCCGCCGTGGCACCATTTTTGGCCACCACAATTGCATTACTTTTAACATGCTTCACAATTTTCCAACCGAAATTCAAGTCTTTTAATTCAGTTTCAGTTGGTTTCCTCTTAGTGACGCACATTTCTGGAGAAATTTCAAGGCATTCCAAGTCGGCGTCTTGAACCAGTAGCCCACCTGTTACACTTACAAAGCTCTTGCATTTTTTATCATCATCTGTCATATCCACTTCCAGAAGACGAAGGTTCTTTTTAGATGAAAGGATTTCGAGAGCTTCAGGTTCATAAGATGGAGCCATTACTATCTCAAGGAATATAGGCTTCATTTGTTTTGCGATCTCTGCTGTCAGAGGTCGGTTCAATGCCACTATCCCGCCATAAATGCTGACTTTGTCGGCTTCATATGCTCTAATCCATGCCTCAAGTATATTCTCACCAATACCTGCACCACATGGATTCATGTGTTTAAGAGCCACGCAGAATGGGGCGGTAAATTCCCTGCATATAGCCAATGCAGCATTCGCATCCTGGATGTTATTGTAGCTTAATTCTTTCCCACCCAATTGTTTGGCATAAGCAACCGAAAATGGAGATTTTGCGTCATTCTTATAAAAAGCTGCATTCTGATGAGGGTTTTCACCATAACGGAGAGATTGAAGCAAATCAAAAGAGAGGAACAATTTTTCGGGGAGGCCTGCAGCCCTTCTCATAAATTCTGCAATATGGGAATCATAAAGGGCAGTATGAGTATAGGCTTTAACAGAGAGTTTCAACCTTGTTTCAGGAGTTGTGTTGCCGTATGCAGTTATTTCTTTAATAATCATATTATAATCCGACGGATCACAAACTACGGTGACGTCTCTATAATTTTTTGCTGCACTACGCAACATTGAAGGTCCACCTATATCAATATTCTCAACAGCCTCTTCCATTGATACATCTTTTTTTGCAACAGTCTTTTCAAAGGGATAAAGATTCACACAAACGAGGTCGATAGGACGAATATCGTTTTCAGCAATCTGGGCAAGGTGACTGTCATTATCACGTCTTGCCAACAATCCGCCGTGCACCTTGGGGTGAAGTGTTTTAACCCGGCCGTCGCAAATTTCGGGGAAACCGGTCACATCTTGAATATCCATAACATCCAACCCCGCATCACGCAAGGTTTTAAGTGTTCCTCCTGTGGCAATCAATTCCCACCCCATCTTTTTAAGAGAAGAGGCGAATTCGGTCACCATTGTTTTGTCACTTACACTTATAAGGGCTCTCATTATTTTTGATTTTCAATTTTTTAAAATTTCAGCTACTGTCTCAACATATAAAGCATGTTCACGAGTGTGAACCATTGGTTCGAGTTCATCCCTGTCATTACCGTTATAGGGGATAGGGGCCTGAGAAAGGATTTTCCCGCCATCGAGTGATTGATCAACAAGATGCACTGTCACTCCAAACACCTTCACTCCATATTCGAGTGCCTGCCCGATAGCGTCAACACCGGGGAAAGCCGGCAAAAGGGAGGGATGAATATTCACAATCCTTCCTTCATAATGTTGCAAAAGTGTGGCGCCAATTATTCGCATGTATCCAGCGAGGCAGATAAAATCTACATTTTCTTTTTGTAATTCATTAAGAATCACCTGTTCATATTCAGCTTTATTGCTAAAACTTTTGGGTCTGAGCTCCAGAACCCGAATGTTTCTTTTTTTTGCCCTTTCCGTCACGTAAGCTCCGGGTTTATCGCAGACACAAAGAGCCACATCCGCATTTATCCTATTTTTAGCACAGGCTGCCGCCAAGGCTTCAAAATTGGATCCGTTACCACTTGCAAATATTGCTAACCTGTGTTTCATTTATTTATCTTTGATAGTGACTTTTTCACCGGTTATCACTCTACCGATAACCGAAGCTTTTTCATTCCATTCGTTCAGTATTGCCAGCACTGTAGCCACATCATTTACATTAACCGAGAGAACCATTCCGATACCCATATTGAAAATGTTGAACATTTCCCGATGGGGGACCTTCCCATACTCTTCGAGCAGTTTGAAAATGCCGGGTTGTTCCCAGCTCCCTTCAAGAATTTCTGCACCACATCCTTCAGGAAGAATTCGAGGAATATTTTCATCAAAGCCGCCACCGGTGATGTGGGCTATCCCATGGACATCTACATTCTTTAAAATTTCCAACACAGGCTTTACATAAATCTTTGTTGGTTCAAGCAAAATGTCTCCGAGGGTCTTGTCTCCGGTTTGTGGATATTTTTCTTTCAGGTTAAGTTTATTATCATATATAATTTTCCTTACCAGACTGAACCCATTTGAATGGACACCTGAAGATGCGATACCTATCAAGACATCTCCCGGTGTGACCTTGCTGCAATCAATCAGCCTGTCTTTTTCCACAGCTCCTACAGTGAAACCGGCAATGTCGTAATCATCCTCGGTGTACATTCCCGGCATTTCTGCTGTTTCTCCACCCACAAGGGCGCAACCGGCCTGTCTGCATCCATCAGCCACACCGGCAACAATGGCCTCGACCACTGCAGGTTTATTCTTCCCCACAGCCACATAATCGAGAAACAGCAAAGGTTCCGCACCTTGAGCCAGAACATCATTTACACACATTGCCACGGCATCTATACCTATAGTGTCATGTTTTGCCATGGCTATTGCTATCTTTAATTTTGTGCCGACTCCATCAGTTCCGCTCACCAGAATCGGGTGTTTGTATTTAAGGGAACCGAGGTCGAACATGCCTCCAAAAGCGCCGATATTTCCCATGCATCCACGCCGGGCTGTGGAAGCGACATGTTTCTTAATCCGGCTCACAACTTCATAACCGGCTTCCAGATTTACACCTGAGGCTTCGTAACTTTTTGCCATTGTTTATTTCTGATTTTTTATTTTACGAAAGTAATTTACTGCATTTTTAAAGAGGTTCTGATTTTTATTGCCATCAATGTTTTTCATAAGACCTTCTGAAAATCTCTCTGAATGTGCCATTTTCCCCAAAATAAGCCCATCCGGCGAAATGATACCCTCAATAGCTTCAACAGAACCATTGGGATTATATGGAGATTCCATTGTCGGGTTGTTTTCAGAGTCGGCATATTGGAAGGCAATTTGGCCGTTCTTACGAAGAAGGTTAATCAGATGATTGTTTGCCATGAATTTGCCTTCGCCATGAGAAGCAGCCACGGAATGACTCTCTCCCTCATCAAATCCGAAAAGCCATGGTGATCTGTTGGTCCCGACTCTCGTCTTCACAATTTGTGAGATATGGCGGTTAATGTCATTATGAAAAAGGGTAGGTGAGTCTCCATCCAATTCCCCGATTTTACCGAACGGAAGAAGACCGGATTTTATCAGAGCCTGAAAACCGTTACAAATTCCTAAAATAAGACCTTTGCGATCCATCAGTCTTTCAATTGCTTCCTTGACTTGTTGATTCATTATGACGCTTGCAATGAATTTGCCGCTACCATCGGGCTCGTCTCCTTCAGAGAACCCGCCGGAGAAGGCAAGAATATCTGCACCGTCGATATGACGAACCATCTCTTCAGTTGATTTCTCAATGTCTTCCGGAGTTAAATTTCTGAAAACAAAAGTATCAATCAAAGCACCCTCTTTTTCAAAAGATGCTGCCATGTCATAATCACAGTTGGTGCCCGGGAATACAGGAAGAAAAACAACCGGATGCTCTTTTCTCTCCCCGGGATATTCTAATGTCACTCCTATACCGGAAGCTGGCTCAACACTCCCTTTAACGGATGTTTTGTCAGGATATACATTCGTGAATTTAAGCCTGTTGGCTTCAAATGCCTCTTCAATGGGAATTTCAACTTCATTGATTGATATAACCGGCTTTGCTGAGGTTTCACCAATTAATTCGAAACCGGGGAGATGGAGATATTCCGAGCTTTCTAAAACAATAGAGCCATGGCCGTAATCAAACAGGTCTTCTTCCTTCAGTGTTACCGTGCATCCGATATTATTGCCGAAACTCATTTTTGCAAGTGCTTCAGAAACCCCGCCGAACCCTATGTTGTAGGCAGAAATCACGGTTTTCTCTTTGATCAATCTGTTGAGAAGTTTGTAATTGACTTTAAGCTGTTCGGTGTCTGGCATCAAAGAGGGAAGGGGATTATGCCGGAGAATATATATATAATTGTCAGGCCTTTTGAACTCCGGACTTATCACATCAGAAGCTTTCACCGCTACCACGGCAAAAGATATTAAAGTGGGAGGAACGTTGAGGTCTGCAAATGTGCCGCTCATTGAATCTTTCCCCCCAATGGAAGGAAGAGAAAATTCAAGTTGCATTCTCAGTGCTCCCAGCAATGCCGCCAAAGGCTTGCCCCAAGATTTAGGGGAATGCATCCTTTCGAAATATTCCTGGAAAGAGAATCGTATTTTTTCAAAATCTGCACCTGCCGCCACAGCTTTGCCGATTGATTCAACAATTGCGTAAGCAGATCCGTGATAAGGACTCCATTCAGAAATAAAAGGATTAAAACCAAAGGCCATCAAGCTTGCGGAATCCGTGAAATTCTTTCCGGTTGGAAATTTTTGCACGGAGACTTGAGTTTCTGTTCTCTGAGTCTTCCCGCCGAAAGGCATTAAAACAGTGGATTTGCCTATGCTTGAGTCGAAATGTTCTATAAGACCTTTTTGGGAGGTTACATTATAGTCGGCAAGATTTTCAAGAACACTGTCTTTTAAATTCTCACCTGCTAAGGTTCTGTGGAATGGATTGATGGATTTAACTTTCCCAATTTCAGCTTTAGCATAATGAGGTGCTCCTGCAGAATCTATAAAACTTCTTTGAATATCAACATATTTTTTGCCGTCATAAAACATGCGCATTCGCTTTGTGTCGGTAATGTCGGCTACATGAGTCACCTCAAGATTTTCAGTATTACAGAGGTCGGTAAACTTATTGACATCATTTTTGTCGATTACGACAGCCATTCTCTCCTGGCTTTCGCTTATTGCGAGTTCAGTTGGATTTAATCCCGTGTATTTAACGGGAATACGATCCAGATAAATATCAAGGCCATCGGCAAGTTCACCAATTGCCACACTTACCCCTCCGGCACCGAAGTCATTTGATTTTTTAATCAGTTTTGTGACATCCGGATTTTTGAAGAGTCTTGCTATTTTCCTTTCCTCCGGTGCATTTCCTTTCTGAACTTCACTGCCACATTCTTCCAAAGAAGATGTGGTGTGTTCTTTTGACGACCCTGTAGCGCCTCCTATGCCGTCTCTACCGGTTCTTCCTCCTAACATAAGGACAACATCACCCGGTTGCGGAGACTCTCTTCTGACGTTTTCAGCTTTAACGGCACCCACCACCGCTCCCACTTCAAGACGTTTGGCGACATAACCCGGGTGATAAATCTCTCTAACATGAGTAGTTGCCAACCCAATCTGGTTGCCGTATGATGAATAACCTTCGGCGGCCTTAAGAGAGATACGGCGTTGCGGGAGTTTGCCCGGCATTGTCTCGTTGACAGGGGTATAGATATCACCGGCTCCGGTGACTCGCATAGCCTGATATACATAACTTCTTCCGCTAAGAGGATCGCGGATCGCTCCTCCGAGACAAGTAGATGCCCCTCCGAAAGGTTCTATTTCAGTGGGATGATTATGTGTCTCGTTTTTAAATTGAAGAAGCCATTTTTCAGTTTTCCCATCCACATCAATATCCACAAAAATGCTGCAAGCATTATTTTCCTCACTTTGTTCAAGATCATCCAGGAGTCCCTCTTTTTTTAAGAAACGGGCACCGATTGTTGCGAGATCCATCAAGCATAAGGGCTTGTTATCTCGGTCAAGTATATGCCTGATTTTTCTCCATTCCTTGAGACTTTCCTCAATATCGGCAGAGATAAAAGAATCATCTACCTTGATATCGGTTAGCTCAGTGGTGAATGTGGTGTGCCGGCAATGGTCGCTCCAATAGGTATCAAGAATTTTTAATTCAGTCTCAAAAGGATCCCGTCCCTCCTCTTTGAAATACTTCACAACTTCCATCAGATCATCTTCATTCATGGCAAGTCCCATGTCATGGCAAAAAGAAGAAGCATCTTGTCTTGAAATATCACGGAATTCATGAAGGATCTCAACAGGTTTTGCGGCGGCTTTACCCGGAGGTTCAAGTCGGTTCATGTCTTTCTCTCTTGATTCTACTGAGTTGATCATGTAAGACTTAACCTTTTCAATATCTTTTTCAGAGACTTCGGGATCAAAAACTATAAGGTTAGCGCTCCGAATCTGAATATCGGCATCCGGTCGGATTAATTTGACACATTCTTCAGCAGCAGCAGCCCTTTGGTCGAACTGTCCGGGAAGAGATTCTATGGCAAGAGAAAAATTCAGATTGCAATCGGCTTTTTCAGCCACAAGATCGGTGGCGGGTTCACCAAATACCCTGTATTTGCTTTCTTCAAGCAATTCCGGGGAAAATCCAAAAAGATCATAGACGTTGATCAGTCGTAAATCTTTGATTTTCAGACCGAGATTAGAATTCAAATCTTTTTTAAGACTTTCGGCTTCAGTTCGGAATCCCTCTTTTTTCTCTACGAATAATCTATTTGATGTCATTTTCATCATAACAGTTTAAAACCCATCAATCTAAAGTGACAGAAAGAACGTTATCTGCCTGTTCCTTTCTAAAGGTGTCAAGTTGTGACTTGACATTTGTGTCGAATACTGCAATTATTTCAATTGCAAGCAGTGCTGCATTTTTGGCTCCGTTTACCGCTACCGTTGCAACTGGAATACCCGGAGGCATCTGAACCATAGAAAGCAAAGAGTCGAGCCCTTCGAAAGCCGCCCCTTTGATTGGCACACCTATGACAGGTAGGGTTGTGAAAGCGGCAACAACTCCCGCGAGATGAGCTGCACCACCTGCTGCGGCTATAACCGCTGCAAACCCTTTATCACGAAGGTTTTTTACCCAAGATTGAAGGGCATCGGGCGTGCGGTGAGCACTCAGTACCTTTACATCATATTCGATATTAAATTGAGCCAAAGTATCGCAAGCAGCCTTCATCACCGGCCAATCGCTTTTAGAACCCATCACAACTGCGACTTTCATATCTATATATTTATCAATTAATGTTATAAGAATGATGTGATAAAAACAAAAAGGCGCCGATGATTGCTCATGGCGTCCCACTAAGTCACAAGGGTTTCTTTATGCAGTTTTTATCCGTCATTTTCTTTTGGTTTTGGACCTTATTAATGGAGGTCCCCTTGCCAATGCAAATTTACAGAAATATTAATCAAATTCAAAATTTCTGAGAAGGTCAGCTTGGGTTAGCGATTATTCAAATTTTACAATCTGAATTATAAGAAGTCAGGGAGGAAGTTAAGGGATGACAGAAAGAACTACCAGCAGGCCTTTATGATCTGTCGGCCAGACCCCGAGTGGAGTAATAAATTTATCATGTCCCGGGTCTTTCACGGGTTCCGACCTGCATATTGTTTCTATGGGTCCGAAGATAGTGGCATCTTTTACCTTGGTTTCAATATTTTCAGGCGACTTATAAAAAATGTAGTCAATACGTTCTCGTTCGTCGCTTTTGGGAGCCCAGGTCAGTTTTTTGATACCGACTTCCGGATTCGATGCCGGGTAGGTAAACCCCGGGTTTTCAATGGGATCTGGATAAATGGACCTATAGGTATCTGTGTAATTGTGTTCTTTAAGCAGAGAAGAAACTGTCCAAGGCACAACAAAACCGTTATGGTCATAAAGATCCTTGTTGTCGGGAATCCAGTCGAACAATGATGGTTCATTAAAATCTCCTCCAATAATAACTGTCCTGCCATCCTCAATATCCTTTTCTGCAGCAGAAATAAAGTTTCTGATTGCGTCGTCACGCAGCGATAAGTCGTTTTTTCTCAGTATTTCATCAACACTTTGCGGGATCTCACATTCAGACCAATCTACTCCTGAGTAACCGCGGGGTTCATAATAAGCACAGTTCTGATAATCAAGATGTGCGGTGAAAACTGCGAACCTGTCACCGTTTTCCGAGGTGGCGTGCAGTCTATAGATAGTGCCATGATCCCCTTCATGGGGGAAAATGGTGTCGAACCGTTCAATGGGATAAATACTCAACAAACCGGTGTCGTAACTTTTAGCGGTATGGTATTTGAGACCTTTCTTTTCAAGTTCTTGGGTCAGCCGGGCAGTGAAATCAGAGCCATTATAATTCCTTACTTCGCTTAAAGTGACAAAATCGGGTTTTAATCGGTGAATCTCGTTTACTATAGCTTCAAATCCACCCGGAACCATTGTGCCTTCCTGCCAGATGTTCCATTGCAAAATTTTATAGTCTCGTGAAAATAGGAAGCCCGGGAAAAGAAGGACGAGTGTTAAAGACAGAATAACTTTTAAATTGGTTTTCATTGCTAAGTTCAATCCAAGTTCGTTGAGCGAAGATAAATAGAAATATGAGATTAACAATACACGCAATCAACTTAGTTAATTTTAGAGATAAGGAAAAAGTATTATAAGGAGAAGTATATAAACAAAATAGGTAGGAAAACATGTTTTAATTCCCTACCTACACTATTAAAATTTTTTATGATTATCTGAAGTCTTGGAGTTGGTCGCGGAGTCTTTTGCGGGCAAAGAAAATACGACTTTTAACTGTACCGAGAGGGAGCCCCATCTTATCAGCTATTTCATTGTATTTATAACCTGCAACATACATGTTGAAAGGAATTCTGTAATCATCGGTGAAGCTGTCGAGAGCCTGGTTAATTTCTTTAACTGCATAAGAACCTTCCGGTGAAGAAATTCCTGAATCTTGTGAAATATTTAAATGATAAAGATCTTCTGTCTGGTCAATTACTGTGGCTTTTCTAACGGTCTGACGATAATTGTTTATAAAGATATTACGCATTATCGTGAAGATCCAACCTTTAAAGTTTACATTATCGACATATTTTTCTTCGTTGTCTAAAGCTTTTAAAGTTGTGTCTTGCAGTAAATCGCGAGCTTCTTCTTTATTTGTTGTTAACTGATAAGCAAAACTTAATAAATTTGACTGAAGTCCTAAAACTCTATCTTTAAATGTTTCGTTAGTTTTCATAGATATGTTGAATTTAATTGTTTTTAAACATATAACAGACCTCAAACCTTTATTGTTTCAAAAAATTGAAAATTTTTAGTGTTAAAAAATGTAAATCTAAAATAACGAACTAATATTTAGTAATTTACATAACGAAAAATTTTTTCAAAAAAATTAGAATACATGCATTTGAAAAGATTAATCTCAAAGAGTGGAGCAGTCGTATAAGACTCAGTGGGAATACAAAGGTGGCTGCACTCCAAATTTGATTAACTTTGCATTATAATTTGAAGAGATGAAATTCGATGATATTCTAACCAACGACGATCTTTTAGATGCCATATATGATATGCATTTTGATGAGTGCACGCCAATACAGGAGAAGAGTATCCCCGTGGCACTGGAGGGGAGAGATTTATTAGCCATAGCCCAAACCGGCACCGGCAAGACTGCGGCATATCTTCTTCCGGTTCTTGAACAACTCGTCAATGAAAATTATCCGACTGACAGAGTGAACTGCATTATCATGGCTCCAACACGTGAACTTGCTCGCCAGATCGACGAGCAACTCCAGGGATTCTCATATTATGTGCCGGTTACCTCTATGCCGGTTTATGGTGGCACCGACGGTATAACATACGAAAAACAGAGGCAAAGTCTTAAATCAGGTGCTGATATTATAATAGCGACTCCTGGCAGACTTCTTTCTCATATAAACATGGGATATGTGAATCTATCCCGGGTTTCTTTCTTCATCCTTGATGAGGCCGACAGAATGCTTGATATGGGATTTTATGACGATATAATGACAATTGCATCACATCTTCCCAAGGAGAGGCAGACAATGCTTTTCTCAGCCACAATGCCGGATAAAATCCGACAGCTTGCAAATAATATACTGGTTAATCCTGTGGATGTGAGGATTGCAGTTTCTAAGCCTGCCGACAAGATAGATCAGGGTGTGTTTTTATGTTATGAGCCACAAAAAATACCCTTACTTGTGGATATGTTCAGTAAGGAAACCCCGAAAAAGGTTGTGATTTTCGGTTCTTCGAAACAGAAAGTGAAAGAATTAGCGAGGAATTTGCATAAAAAGGGTATTGCTGTGGCTGAAATTCATTCGGATTTGGAACAGGACCGCAGGGATGAGGTGATGCTTAAATTCAGAGCGGGACATGTGAGCGTGCTTGTAGCCACGGATATAATCTCCCGAGGAATCGATATTGATGATATCGACACTATTATAAATTTTGATGTACCAAGATCACCGGAAGACTATGTACACAGGATCGGGCGCACGGCAAGGGCTGAAAAAGAGGGGAAGGCGATCACGCTCGTCAGTGAGAGAGATTTCCCGAAACTTTCACGTATTCAACGATTGATCGGTAAAGAGATTGAAAGGCTTCCTTTGCCCGAATTTTTAGGAGAGGGTCCTTTGTTCACTGTTTCACAAAAACAAAAAAGCAGGCATAAAAATAAAAATAGGAGAAAAGATTCTACTGGAGGACATAAACGGGGTTTCAGTCATAAAAATCATCGGAATAGGAATCAACAGGGTTCCCTACGTCGCTCAAGCGAGGATTGATGGCGGATTAGCTGCCATGAGTTGATAATGTTTTGCCATGCTACGTATGAAGCCGGAGCTATTGATGCCAAAGGATTAAGATAAGTCAACGCAAGCCAGACGGCGAGTACGGTATTTTTTTGTCCCAAAGCCTGCCCTCCGGAAACTGTCTGAGAAAAACGGGTTCCGATTTTCCTGCCTATTTTAAATTGTAGCAGACAAGCGATTAAGGCTCCGGCTGCCAGGAGCAGCATTGTCCATGTTGACTCGGGTGTCCAGTGGGTTATGGCAAAACTGGTGCAACTTCCAACCACAATGAAAAGGGAGACGGCCCATAGATAAAAAGATAACTGTTGGTGGGAGGTGATTTTTTCATGTAGAGCCGGGGTGAATCTCTTCATGGCAAGCGCGAGAACTAACGGGAGAAGGATGAGGGGAAAAACCTGCATCAAAATAAGTCTGAAAGATTCTCCGAAAGTTATTTCGGCATGTTCGCCGATGGCGGCAAGTAGCAGGGGGCCTAAGACTGCCACAACCGAATTGCTCAACAGGCTGTAAGTGGCAACTTTAGATATGCTTCCACCCAACATTCCGGTTATAACAGGAGCAGCCGTTGCGGTGGGAATGAAGAAACAGATGAAAACACCTTCTGCCAGAGTCCGGTTCCAAAAGAAGGTGAGGCCGTAACCTAATCCGGCAAGTAAGATCTGAGAGAGGAGCAATGTCATTTCAAACCTGTCGGGTTTGAAGTCGGAGGGGGTGAGCTTGCAATATGTTATCAAAAGCATCATGAAAATCAGATAGGGTGAAAGGAAGGTTAGATATCCCATCCAGGGATAAAACAGGGCACCTCCGACCATCGCTATAGGGAGCATGAGAGTTTTGATGTTGCTTCTTTTTATTGCGAGTCTCATTCCAAATTCGTCAGCAAATCCTTGATGAGGTTAAAAGTCTTGACCGGTGCGTTAGTCCAGAAATCTTTATATTGGGATATATTTTCCCCTTCGCCCGGGGTGTCGCTCACAACCCTGACAATTGCAAATGGGATTTCCTCGCTCATCGCCACTTGTGCGATTGCTGCAGATTCCATATCCACCGCTTTCACATCAGGAAATTTTGACTTGATAAAAGCTATTTCATCGGCATTTGATATAAATTTATCTCCCGAACAAATAAGTCCGGTTACAATAGAATCGTGCGAAGCGTGGTTGCTTAAAATTGAAAGCACTTTTTTGTCGGGAATTAAAAATTCAGGCATTCCGTCTGCTTGTCCATAAATTGTGCCGGGTCCGCACCACACATCGTGATAAGCCACTTTGTCGGCTACCAGCAGTGAACCGATCGGTATTCCGGCTCCTCCGGCCACACCTGAATTCAAAATGATGTCGGGATGGAATCTTTCGATAAGTTTATATGCGTTGAGTGCTGCATTGACCTTGCCTATGCCGCATTTGGCGATGACAACGTGATGCTTCCCCATTTTCCCTTCAACAATCCTCTCTTCCAGGACGGAGAGGTCCGGATTATCAAGAAGATTCAAGAGGAGGTCAAGCTCCTTATCCATTGCAGCAAGGATTAATATTTTCATTGTCGTAATTAATTCTTAAAGTTTTAATGCTTAATTCTTTGGAAGGAAAGTGAAACATACTGCCCCGACAAGGCAAAGAAAAGCGGCAATATGATTCCATTGAAGTTTCTCACCGGAAAACATAAAGATCGCCACTATGGTGAAGACTGTCAGAGTTATGACTTCCTGAATGATTTTCAATTGGAACAATGAGAATGGACCCCCGTTTTCCTGGTATCCCATTCGATTTGCGGGTACCTGAAAAGAGTATTCAAGCAACGCAATTCCCCAGGATACTAAAATTACAACAAACAGTGGCCAGTTTTTTGATATGCCGGTGGATTGAAGTTTCAGATGGCCGTACCATGCAAATGTCATGAAGACATTGGAAATTACCAGCAGAAGAATTGTCACGATATAGGCTTTCATCGTTCGTCAGTGTGTTTAACCGTGCAAAGTTACTTAAAAAATCACTTAATAAAATCTTACAGTTTTTAGGAACTTGGAGTTATTTTATTTTTAAGTACCTTTGCATAAGTCAACATAATAATAGAACTTGAAATGAACGTAAGACAAATAGCCGAACCCATTTATTACGTGGGAGTAAACGACAGGACAACCTACAAGTTTGAGAACCTATGGCCTTTGCCTTACGGAGTCTCCTACAATTCCTACCTTGTTAAAGGGTCAGAAAAGATTGCATTGATAGACACTGTTGAAATCTCCTCCATGAAAAGATTTGTCGACAGTATTAAAGAAGTGTTGGGAGAAAGGAAAATTGATTATTTGGTTGTGAACCACATGGAACCTGATCATTCTGCCGGTATCCCGGGTATTGTGGAGATGTTTCCTGATTTAAAGATTATAGGTAACCGTCAGACAATATCAATGATCAAAGGTTATTATGGTATTGACGATGAACGGTTTTTAGAAATAAAAGAGGGTGATTTCATAAAACTTGGTGATGTCTCACTCCGGTTTATCTTGACTCCTATGGTTCATTGGCCTGAAACAATGATGACATACGTCGAGGAAAAAGGTGTTTTGTTCACAGGGGATGCATTCGGATGTTTCGGTGCATTGAATGGCGGTGTGGTAGATAGCCAAATGGATACGGACATGTATTTCCCCGAAATGTACCGCTATTATTCTAATATAGTCGGAAAGTACGGGTTGCCTGTGCAAAAAGCCCTTGGCAAGACAAAAGACCTTAAGATTGAATTTATATGTCCCACTCATGGCCCGGTTTGGCATGAAAAGATAGGGGAGGTAATTGATATTTACGATCGGTTGAGTCAATATAAAGGTGAAGATGGCGTCACTATAGTGTATGGCTCGATGTATGGAAACACTGAAGAGATAGCTGAAACTATAGCTGCAAGGCTTTCGGAAAAGGGAATAAAGACTATCAAAGTGCATAACGTTTCAAAATCAGAGTTAAGTTTTATTATTTCCGATGCTTT
>JAFLTM010000043.1 GCA_022509225.1 Muribaculaceae bacterium | reverse complement strand
ACTCATCTTCGTTAAAGAAGAAGTCGTCTTTGGAGGGGTAGTCGGGCCAGATTTCCTCGATGCTTTCATAGGTTTCACCTTCATCTTCCATTTCCTGAAGATTTTCTATAACCTCCATGGGAGCCCCGCTCCTCATTGCATAGTCTATAAGTTCTTCCTTGGTGGCGGGCCAAGGTGCGTCTTCCAGTTTAGATGCCAATTCAAGTGTCCAATACATATTCTCTTGTTTTTTGCCGTTGAATCGTTTTTCAATCCGCAGGCTAATGTTAATACTCAGTTTTAATATTCTCTTTTATGGCTTTCTCCATTTCACCTCTTCAAAATCGGCACATTTGTTCAGATAACGGGCCAATATAAAAAGATAATCCGAGAGCCTGTTGATATAACTTATAACCAAGGGGTTCACCGGTTCATGCGCAGACAATTCAATGATCCGTCGCTCTGCCCTGCGACAAACGGTGCGTGCCACGTGGGCTTTTGAAGCCGCCTCGCATCCCCCAGGCAAAATGAAATCGTGCTGCTCCGGCAGAAGAGCCACAAGATTATCAATCCAATTTTCAACCTCTCCAACTGTAGAGGGTGACAAGCCCATAACCTCAGAAATATGATCGGAATATGGGGTGGCGAGATATGCCCCTATATTAAACAGCATGTTCTGCACATTCAAAAGGTTGTACCTCTCCTGGTCAATTACGGAATCATCCGACAAAAGCAGCCCGAGGAAAGATGAGAATTCATCAATGGTGCCATACGCTTCAAGACGTAAAGAATATTTAGGTATTCTCTCTCCCCCTACAAGGGATGTAGTGAGTCCGTCGCCTGTACGTGTGTAAATCTTTGATTTTGCCATGTTATAAACATCAGGTAATTTATCAGTTAAAACGCCTGAGAGACGATATTGTTGCAGAAAAGTGTAGAAAATTTACAACATAATTTGAGAAACAAGGTTATAAATAACAATTATAAAGAGTTATATTTGCAATCGGAATAAGATAAAGATGACAGGACAGCAACCATATTTAGTTTCGGCAAGGAAATACCGGCCATCAACCTTCAGTTCGGTGGTAGGTCAAAGAGCATTGACAGCCACTCTTAAAAACTCCATATCGAGCGGACGTCTTGCACAGGCCTATCTCTTCTGCGGCCCACGCGGTGTTGGCAAAACCTCATGTGCCAGGATCTTTGCCAAAACAATCAACTGCCTCTCCCCCTCAGCTGACGGCGAAGCCTGCGGGGTATGCGAGTCATGCAAAGCCGTAGATATGGGCAATTCTTTCAATCTCGTGGAATTGGATGCAGCATCAAACAATTCAGTTGATGATATCAGGTCAATAACCGAACAGGTATATATCCCTCCACAGGTAGGCAAATACAGGGTTTTCATTATAGATGAGGTTCACATGCTTTCAAATTCGGCATTCAATGCCTTTTTGAAGACACTTGAGGAACCACCTAAAAACGTAATCTTTATCCTTGCCACCACGGAGAGGCATAAAGTTATTCCAACAATCTTGAGCCGGTGTCAGGTTTATGACTTCAGACGCATAACCGTCAATGATATCGTTGATCATCTTGCAGATGTGGCAAGAGCAGAAGGGGTTGAGGCAGAGAGAGATGCCCTGGGAGTGATAGCCCTCCAGGCAGACGGTGCCATGCGTGACGCCCTCTCGATTTTTGACCAGGTTTCCGCTTCCACACGAGGAAAAATCACTTATGAAGGCACAATCGAGGCTTTGAATGTCTTAGATAAAGAATATTATTTCCGAATGCTTGACCTTTTCCGTGAAAACAAAGTTGCAGAAAGCCTTCTAACACTTCAGGAAATAACCGATAAAGGATTCGACCCGCAGGTTTTTATAAACGGCCTTGCAAACCATGTGCGCAACCTGATGGTGGCAAGCGACCCAAAGACACTAAAGCTATTGGAAACCTCATCCGAAATGGAGCAACGTTACCTTGAGCAGGCCGGTCTGTTTGCGCCTGAGTGGTATTACAATGCATTGAAAATCCTTAACGATTGCGATTATCAATACAAGACAACAGGCAACAAGCGTCTGCTGGTTGAGCTGGCGCTTATCCGACTTTGCAGGCTGCTTCGAAGGGAATCTGAAAACCAGACAGCAACTGCACCGGTGACGCCATCCGCGGCCACTTCCACGCCCCCTTTTGCAAAACCGACCGAAACCAGGCCTCAGGTTCGGCCGGAAATAAAAAATGAGGTCAAAAGTCGGCATCAGGAGCAGCAGGCACCCCGGAGTTTCCGCTTGTCAGAGATATCTCCCGCCGTGGCTCCCCGATCTGAAATAGAAAAAAAGAACGAAAAGTATGCCGATAAAGATCTTGAAGCGGCATGGGTGGAATATGCAACCTCTCATCCCGAACAAAGGATCCTTGTGAGCGCCATGCGTAATTTCATCCCTCAAAAAATCGGAGAGCACCGATATCTCGTAAAAGCCCAACATCCGGCTCAGAAGCAGGCTTATGAATCTGAAATAGGAGGTATCCTCCAGTTTCTTCATGAAAAGCTGAATAATGACAATATTACCCTACAGATTGAACTGACTGAAACGGAAGATGTAAAAAAATTAATGAATCCCAAGGACCTGCTGAAAAAAGCGGTGGATTCCAATCCGGCTCTCGGTCAATTTTTATCAGCAATAGAGGCCGAGCTTGAATAATAAATAATACTTAAGAATAGTTAAATATATTTAATTTGCATCTTTCTTGTCGGATGTTTAACCATTTAGTCACATTTCCAAGAAAGAAAAATAGGAATAAAAAGAACATTTTTATTATCTTTGCAATAGAATCCTGGAGGGGGCAAGCGTCTCCTCTTGTTTTTTAAATAAATCAAATGATCGACGTAACCTTACTTAAAGATTTTATTGAAAAGGAGATAGAGGGGACCGACGTCTTCCTTGTGGATGTGAAAGTGAGTCAAGACAACGACATTACCATAGAGATTGACTCCGACTCCCCAATTGGGATAGATGAATGCGAACGTCTCACAAAAAAAATAGAATCAGCATTTGACAGGGAAAAAGAGGATTACACACTGGAGGTGGGTTCAGCCGGCCTCACCAGTCCTTTTAAAGTGAGGCGCCAATATCAAAAATACAAAGGCCGGGAGGTGGAGGTCCTCACCAAAGACGGCAAAAAATTCACAGGAATTCTGGAAGAAGTGAATGAAGAAAATTTCACAATCAAAAGTGAGGAAAAGGTGAAAAAAGAGGGCATGAAACGGCCTGTGCTTGAAACCGTGGAGCACATCTTTCCTTACGAAACCGTGAAACAAACAAAATATCTATTGAAATTCTAAACCCATGGCAAAGAAAGTAGAGACGGTAAATATGGTTGACCGCTTTGCGGAATTCAAAGAGCTGAAAAACATTGATAAAACCACCATGATCAGTGTGCTTGAAGAATCATTCCGCAATGTTTTGGCAAAAATGTTCGGTTCCGATGAAAACTTCGACGTAATCATGAATCCCGACAAAGGAGACTGCGAGATATATCAGAATCTGGAAGTGGTCAGGGACGGAGAGGTCGTGAATCCCGACAAGCAGATTTCCTTATCCGAAGCGAGGGAGATCGACCCGGAATGTGAGATCGGAGAAGACGTGTCTAAACAGATCTATTTTGAGAAATTCGGACGCAGGGCCATATTGAATCTACGTCAAACCTTGCAATCCAAGATCCTTGATCTCCAAAAAGAGGCTCTCACACAAAAATTCAAGGAATTGGAGGGTGAGATTGTGGTTGGCGAAGTGCATCAGGTGTGGAAACGTGAAGTGCTTTTGCTTGACGATGAGCATAATGAGCTGATAATGCCTAAGGAAGAGCAGATCCCGAGCGACAATTTCAGGAAAGGCGACATGATCAGGGCGGTTGTAAAAAGGGTTGACAATGCCAACAGCAATCCGAAAGTGATTGTGTCACGCACCGACGAGGCTTTCCTGCGTCGCTTGTTTGAACAAGAGGTTCCCGAGATTCATGACGGACTTATCACCATTCGCGCCGTGGCCAGAATTCCGGGAGAGCGTGCAAAGATTGCAGTGGAAAGCTATGACGACCGCATCGACCCGGTGGGCGCATGCGTGGGTATCAAGGGAAGTCGTATTCACGGCATTGTCAGAGAACTAAGAAATGAAAATATCGATGTAATCTCCTACACTTCCAATCCGCAGCTCTTTATCCAGCGTGCGTTAAGTCCGGCAAGCATTTCCTCGATAAGGCTGAACGAAGAGGAAAAGAAAGCAGAGGTGTTCCTGCATCCCGACGAAGTGTCGCTGGCAATCGGCAAAGGGGGTCTGAACATAAGGCTCGCCACAAAGCTCACAGGATATACTATTGACGTTTACCGTGACATCGAAGAAGGTGAAGAAGATATCTATCTTGATGAATTTGCAGATGAAATAGACACATGGGTGATAGAACAGCTAAAGAATATCGGATTGGGCACAGCCAAGTCAGTGCTTAATGCCACACCTGAAAAACTGGAGCAGGCCGATCTTGAAGAAGACACCATCGCACATGTGCTTGAAGTCATAAAAGCTGAATTTGAAGATTGAAAAAACTGTTATAACCTCCTATAACCAGAATGCGAACAAAAATAAGTAAAGTAGCAAACGACCTGAATGTCGGGGTAACCACGGTTGTTGAGTTTCTCCGCAAAAACAACATAGAGATCGACAATAATCCGAACTCCAGGATTGATGAAGATGCAGTGGAGCTGCTGAGGAAAGAATTCAGCAACGACAAAGCAGTGAAAGCAAAAGTGGAAGGGAAGATTAACGAAAGGCGCACCGACCGAATGGAAAAACAGGAGAGGCGTCAGGCAGTAGTGACTCCGCAACTAAAAGTTGTGGGCAAGATAGATCTTGATGCGACACCGCATGATTTCAGGAAGCCTAAAAAAGAGGAGGTTAAACCTGTTAAACCTGAACCTGCACCTCAACAGGAAAAAGCTGAGGTTAAGGAAGCTCCCGTAAAACAAGAGCATCCGAAAGAGGATGATGTTAAAAAGCATGAAGCGGAAGGTAAAGAGATTCCAGCAACAACTGTAAAAGAAACTTCAGGAGAAGAAAAACCAAAGTCAGAGCCGGCTTTGAAGAAAACGGAGTCCGAACCGGTCAAAAAGAAACCGGAGGTTGAAAAACAGGAAGCTAAAATCAAAGAGGAGAAAAAAGAGAATAACGAGGTTTCCAAACCGCACAAAGATAAAAAAGAAAACCACCGTCCGATTATTGATGAAGAAGATGTTGAAGATGTTTTCCGACTCAAATCACCGGAAACTCCCAAGGAACTGAAAGTGCTTGGAAAAATAGACCTGACCAGCCTCAATCAGTCCACACGTCCAAAGAAAAAGCCTCATGAAGGACGACGTGGAACAGACTCCGAGGGTAACGACAGGAAAAAAAGGAAAAGGATCGGTAAAGAAAAAATCGATATCGAGAAGGCGGCAGCCCAAGCCAATCTCTCTTCCGACAAAAAGAAAGACGACCGGAAAGGAGGCAATGAAAAAAGACGTGGCGACAAATACAACGACAGGCAAGGGAAAAAGAACGACAAATTCCGTAATGATGAATACAGTCAGGAAGATGTGCAAAAGCAAGTCAAGGAAACTCTTGCACGTCTCACAACAAAAACGCCCAAGAAGGGCTTGAAATGGCGTAAAGAGAAAAAAGAGGCCATCCATAACCGTGAGCTCGAGAACCAAAGACGTGAGGAAGAAGAAAGCAAGGTTATCAAGCTTACAGAATTTGTAACAGCCAACGACCTTGCCAACCTCATGGAAGTGCCTGTCAACAATGTGATAGCAACGTGTATGAACCTCGGTGTGATGGTTTCCATCAACCAGAGACTCGATGCAGAAACCATTAATATCGTAGCCGATGAATTCGGTTACACAACAGAATATGTGAGTGCTGAAGTCAGTGAGGCGATAGCTCCGGAGGAAGACAAGGAGGAAGAACTGCAACCCCGACCCCCGATCGTCACGGTGATGGGACACGTTGACCATGGCAAGACATCACTTCTTGACTATATCAGGAATGCAAATGTCATTGCCGGTGAAGCGGGAGGCATCACCCAGCATATCGGGGCCTATAATGTGAAGTTGCCTGACGGAAGACACATAACATTCCTTGACACTCCCGGTCATGAAGCCTTCACCGCAATGCGTGCCAGAGGAGCGAAAGTAACCGACATAGCTATTATCATTGTAGCGGCAGACGACGACGTTATGCCCCAGACCATTGAGGCAATAAACCATGCATCGGCAGCCGGAGTGCCAATGGTTTTCGCTATCAATAAGATTGATAAACCCACCGCCAATCCCGACAAGATTAAGGAACAGCTTTCAACAATGAACTATCTTGTGGAAGACTGGGGCGGAAAATTCCAAAGTCAGGATATATCAGCAAAGAAAGGAATCGGCGTAGAAGAATTAATGGAGAAAGTTCTGCTTGAAGCCGAGATGCTTGAATTAAAAGCCAATCCCGAGCGACTGGCCATTGGCTCAGTGATCGAGTCGAGTCTTGACAAGGGCAGGGGTTATGTAGCGACAGTGCTTGTTCAGAACGGTACATTAAAACTGGGAGACGTGATTCTTGCCGGCACACATTACGGCAAAATCAAAGCCATGTTCAATGAAAGGAATCAAAGGATCACGGAGGCTGGACCATCCACACCGGTCATGATTCTTGGAATGAACGGCGCCCCTACTGCCGGAGACACCTTCAATGTGCTTGAAACCGAACAAGAGGCAAGAGAAATCGCCACCAAGCGTGAGCAACTTCAGAGGGAACTGGGGTTGAGGACAAAGAAACGTCCCGGACTTGAAGAACTTGGAAGAAGGCGCGCGCTTAATGATTTCCACGAATTGAATCTCGTGGTGAAAGGAGATGTCGACGGATCTGTTGAAGCATTGTCTGACTCTCTAATTAAGCTTTCGACACCTGAGATACAAGTGAATGTGCTTCACAAAGGCGTTGGAGCAATATCGGAAAGTGACGTCACACTGGCTGCAGCATCAGATGCAATCATAATAGGCTTCCAGGTTCGACCCTCTGCAGCAGCCCGAAAAGAGGCCGAAAAAGAGGGAGTGGAAATCAGGTTGTATTCTGTTATCTACAAGGCAATAGAGGAGGTTAAAGACGCAATGGAAGGTCTCCTGTCACCGGAGATAAAAGAAGAGATAACAGGCACGGCAGAAGTGCTTCAAACCTACCATATTTCAAAAGTAGGCACAATCGCCGGGGCTATCGTGAGAGACGGACGAATCAAGAGAACCAACAAGGTCAGGGTTATCAGGGATGGAATCGTGATCTACACCGGAGATCTCGGCTCCTTGAAAAGATTCAAGGATGATGTGAAGGAAGTTGTTTCCGGCTATGATTGCGGACTTTCAATACAAGGCTATAACGACATACGCGAAGGCGACATTGTTGAAGGCTTCGAAGAGGTGGAAGTTAAGAAAAGCCTTTGATGCACCTTGTCTTTGCCAACATCGGAAGCAATATCGGTGACCGGGAATTTCATATCCGTCAGGCAATTGAAAGAATTGCAGATGAATTCGGAATCTGTTGTGAGAGCACAATAATTGAGTCGGAACCCTGGGGTTTCGACTCAAAAAACATTTTTTTAAATGTCGGGTTATCTTTCAAGACCAATCTCACACCTGACGAAACCCTGAGGAGTCTTAACAAAATAGAACGAGAAATCTGTACTGAAAGCCACAGAGACAATGAAGGCAAATATGCCGACCGTAAAATCGATATCGACATAATGGCCATAGATCAGGTCATGTTGGAGACAGAAATGCTGACATTGCCCCATGCATGCCTTGAAAAAAGAGATTTTTTTTTGATTCCTATGACAGAACTTTCCCCTGCCTGGACAAATCCACGGAATGGGAAAACAGCTAAAGAGATGCTATGCGAACTTTATCAAGGCTCCCGTCATGGATGTTCAGCGGAATAACCCTCCTCTTGATTTTATGGCTCACATTGGCTCCGAAACCTTTAGGTGCAGAGCCACCGGTTTTATTTCCGGGAGCGGATAAAATAGTGCATGCTCTGATGTTCGGTTTTTTGGCCACAATGATGCTTTTTGACCGCCAACGTAAAAACCGATGGAAACCGGCAGGTTGGTTGACTGCCCTTACAGTCGGTTCTATTTCATCTATAATCGGGATTTGCATTGAATTTGCTCAAAATGCCATGAATCTTGGAAGATCCTTTGAAATTAGCGATATTTTGGCCGACACAGCCGGAGCTTTAATCGCATCGTTCTTATATGTTCCCGCACAGAAGTTATGGCTTGATGCCATAAAAAAAAGAAATTATAATTAAATTTATGGCGTGGGATAATCCATAGCATCAAACAACATGCCGAAATGGCTTAAAATATCATTGAAATGTGTGGGATGGCTAATATTTGTCATTCTCCTCATACCTGTGTTGCTATATGTGCCACCGATTCAGACATGGATAAAAAATATAGCAACCGATATAGTGCATAAATCAACCGGCATGACCATCGGCATTGAACGCTTCAGATTGAAATGGCCTGTAGATATTGCCCTTGACGGAGTTAATATAATCGAGGCCACGGGCGACACAATGGTTTTTGCACAGCAGGTGGATGTGGATGTAAAGCTTTGGCCTCTTTTCAAACTGGATGTTGACATCAACGAAGTCAAACTTGAAAAAGCCGGGATAAGAATAATGTCTCCGGATTCCTCGATGTTGCTTAAACTGAAAGCAGACCTAATCAATATAGACGGGGGGAGTTCGGTCGACATTAAAAAATTGGATGTGGATATAAGCAAAGTCCTTGTAAAAGGGGGAGATCTACAACTTGACATGGATGTATGGAAAAAAGTGACTGTTGAGCAGGACACCACTCCCCCATTGAATCTGAAAATTTTTCTCCATAAAGCTGATATAGAGGATTTCACATTCAATATGTCGATGTTGCCTACAATTGACAGTTTAAACCTAAAGACTAAATCCGTAATCTTGCGTGAAGGAGTTATTGACTTGGGCTCCAATCTTATAACAGCCAATTATCTGGGCACATCCAACGGAAATGTAAACTACATCTCCCCTACTCCTGAATACATAAAGGAGCATCCGGCCCCGATAGATTCAGTGCCTTCCGCCACCCCTCCAATAATAATTAAAGGCGACACGCTTCAAATCTCAGATTTTTCAGCCCTCTACGCTGTTAAAAATGCCAAACCACTCCCCGGCTTTGATCCTTCATATATAGATGTGAGCAATGTTAATATAAAAGTCGACAGTTTTTATAATGAAGCATCCACAGTTGTGCTTCCGATAAGTGAAATCACAGCCACCGAGCGAAGCGGACTTGCCATAACAAAAGGGGAAGGTGAGATTAAAATAGACTCCATAGGATTGAATCTAAAAGACCTATCCATTCAGACACCATTTTCAAACATAGAAGCGTCAGCCACAGTTCCCTTTGATTTGATGGAGTTGAAACCGTATGCCCCCTTTAACCTTGATGCCGAAGGAAGTGTGGGCTGGCCCGATGTCGAAGCCTTCATGCCTACCCTAAAAAGCTACACATCCAAAATACCGCAACGTTCGCCACTTGACTTTGACATTGTGGCTGGAGGGAGTCTTGACAACATTGAACTTTCCACTCTTAATATTAATATTAAAAATGTCTTAGGCTTGCATGCATCGGGATCGGCTGAACATGCTTTCGATATTAAAAAGCTTGACGGAAAAATTAATTTCTCCGGGGAAGTTGCTTCACCTCATATTGTTGACGAACTTATCAATATGAAAGACTTCAAGGTTCCGGCTTTGAAACTGAAAGGTGCCGGAAGAGTGTCTCATCAGGTATATTCGGCAGATTTTGACCTTGAAACAACAGTGGGTTCAGTTGTCGCCGACGGATCGGTTGCCCTTACAAGTGAAAAATACAGAGCCGACGTATCCGTCAACGACCTTGATATAAGAAGTTTTCTCCCCGATCTAAATATAGGGAGGTTATCAGCTACGTTAACAGCATCGGGAGCAGGATTCAACCCAACTAAATCTAAAGCCTCCACTGATATAAGTCTTGACATACAGTCAATCGATTATAATAAGACCACATTCAGGAATATTTCAGCAAATGTTTTGTTGGAGAACGGACAATATAAAATAGATTTTGAATCACCCAACGAAGCGGCAAATTTTAGTATAAAGGCGGAAGGCACACTTGCACCGGACCTCTATTCAATTGACTTGGACGGAGAATTAAGAAAATTAGATATCTACACCTTAGGTTTTGCCAATGAAGAAACGATTGCATCCGGAGAAATTCTGTTGAAAGGAACCGCAAGTCCGGAAAAGTGGTTGTATGACATTGACCTCTGTATGAAAAATACGGAATTTTTCCACCGTGACCAATTTTATTCTATTCCAAATGATGTAGATCTCAATTTTAAAAGCACATTCGATAATGTAACAGCTGATGTTTCAGCTCTTAAAACGCAACTTTCGTTTGAATCTGCCTCGGGTCTCAAAAAGTTGATCGACAGTTTCAGCGCAATAAGCGATTCCATAGGTAAGCAGATAGAGCGTAAAGATCTAAAGATAGCACAACTTCAAAAAGACCTTCCACCCTTCTCTTTGGCACTTGAAGCATCAGGAAACGGCGCGTTAGGCGATTTACTTGCCGGGGCAGGTATGAGTGTTGCAAGTGTTTCCGGCCGGATTACCAATGACAGTGTCATAGGTGCAAATTTTAAAATCATGGAACTGGCCAATTCCAGTCTTAGAGCAGACACTCTGACATTAAACATAAAACAGAGAGGAGAGCTCTTAGACTATAGGGCACACATGGGTAACAGAAAAAATAATACGCTTGCTGACTTTGCCAATGTGAATCTCAATGGCTATGTCGGCAATAACCGTTTGATGTTGGGGTTGAATCAAAAAAATCAAACCGGAGAAACAGGCTACCGGTTGGGATTGACGGCAGCCTTCGCAGACTCTTTGGCTACAATACACTTTACACCTCTCAAAGCCATGATAGGCTATATTCCCTGGACCTTTAATTCCGACAATATAATTGAGGTGAATATGAAGAATTTCAGGATTGATGCTGATCTCGTGGCAACCAGTCCGAAAAGTAGTATTTTGTTAAAGACAGAGCCATCAGCCCAGGGGAATGACGAACTTCATTTAGCCATGGACAATATCCAGATTCAAGACTTCCTGAGGTTACCTGTGTTCGCTCCACCCATCACTGCCGGATTAAATATGGATTTAAGAGTGGGTTATTACGACAGCTGGCTGTATGGCAACGGGCAAATTGGGATAACCGATTTCACCTACGATAAACTAAGGGTCGGAAATTTCAATCTCTCTCTTCGTGCCGGAAGGAATGATGACGGATCCACCGGTGCAAGGCTTGCATTGAAGATCGACGGCAAAAATGCAATGTCAGCTAAAGCCTTGCTGGAGCCGGATTCAGCAAAGATGTTGCAACTCTCGACTCTGCAACTTGATTTGACACGCTTCCCACTCTCTATAGCAAATCCCTTCTTAGGTAAAGACATGCTCTCATTGTCCGGTTTCCTTAACGGTGATTTCAATGTTAGCGGATCCTTGAAGCAACCCAAATTGAACGGCTATCTTGCATGTGATTCCGTGGGTGTCTATATCCCGATGATGGCTTCTTCATTGAAATTCAATGAAGATTCCATATCAGTCACCGACAATGTAATCGATTTTAATAAATTCGATATTTGGGGTGCTAACAAGAATCCTTTGGAAATTGACGGCACAATTGATATCAACAGTCTTAGCGCCATGATGTTCGACCTCAAACTGTCAGCCAATAACTTTCAGCTTCTTAACAATAACAACAGGGCAAGGTCTGAACTATATGGAAAATTGTTCTTTGATCTCAACGCATCGGCTAAAGGTCCGCTTGAACACTTTAGTATTAACGGCAACCTGAATATCTTATCGTCAACCGATGTGACTTATTCTATACCACAGACCACTGCCCAACTGACAAGTCACAATACAAGCAATATTGTCAGGTTCGTAAATTTCAACGACACGCTGTCTATCCAGCACACTGACACGGTTCAGTCATCAATCTCCATGAGGATAGTGGCAGGATTAAACATTGAAAACGGCACCCAGGTGCAGGTGATATACCCCGGATCAACCACTACCGGAAACGCCAGGATAGAAATCCAACCCAACGGTTCTTTGCATTATTTCCAGAATTATCTTGGCGACATGAGACTTAATGGCGACCTTTATCTCGGGAACGGCTATGCAAGTTATAGCATGCCTATCGTCGGGGAAAAGAAGTTTGTGTTCAATCCTGAAAGCTATGTCAGATGGAACGGAGAGCTGCTTGACCCCTCATTCAATATCTCAGCCACAGATGACGTGCGCGCAAGCGTGATAGAAAATGGGAACTCAAGAATCGTGAACTTCCTCGTCGAAGTTGACATCACCAACCGACTTTCCGACCCAAAGATTGAATTCAATCTTAACACAGACGACGACATGTCGATCCGGAATGAACTGCAATCAATGACACCGAATGCCAGAAGCATGGCAGCGCTCAATATGCTTCTCACAGGCCAATATTCGGGAGCCGGTGTGAAAACTGCAAGCAGCGATATTCTCCAAGGAACAATGTATAATATCCTAACCTCAACTATCAACGGATGGCTTGCCAACAATGTGAAAGGGGTTGACATAAGTCTGGGCGTCGACCAATATGGTAATTCAGTTAACGGCGAAACCGGTTCTTCAACCAGTTACAGTTATCAGCTTTCAAAATCCCTGTTTAATAACAGGTTCAAGATTTCAGTTGGAGGAAACTACACCACCGACGCAAGTGCTGATGAAAGTTTCTCTGAAAACCTTATAAGCGACATCTCATTTGAATACATGCTTAAACAGACATCTAACGTTACTATGTATGCAAGGCTATTCCGCCACACAGGATATGAAAGTATTCTGGAAGGTGAAATAACCGAAACCGGGGGTGGTTTCCTCTTAAGGAGAAGATTATCTAATCTCAAACAATTGTTCAGATGGGGCAAATCAAAAAATAATCTTACTCAACAGCCGCCAAGTATGCCTCTGCATCAACCTGATTCCATAAAAGTGAAGAGAACAGAAGAAGAAAAATGAGAAATCGGGTCAAAATAAAATCATTCCTTGCGGTGGCCACGGTCATCACGCTTCTTGTCACCTCATGCTCAACTACAAGGCGTCTTGCCGATGATGAAACACGCTACACAGGAATGGGGAAATTCGATATCGTTACATCTGATAATGAAAAACTGCCCTCAGAATTGGAATCTGAACTGAAAAAGACAGGGCAGACGGATGCAAACGACTATATAATAGCCCCATTCATAAAGATACCACTTGGCCTATGGGTTTATAACAACTGGAACGATTCAGCTAAAGGGCTGAAAGGGTGGCTATATAAAAAATGGGTGAAACAGCCGGTTCTAATAAGTGAAGTCAAGCCCCAGATGCGAGCTAAAATAATGCAGCAGATGCTTGATGACAATGGCTATTTCGGTTCAACCGTAAATTATAATGTAGAATATAATAAAAAAAATGAAAAGGAGGCGGCAATCGGGTATACCCTCCATCTTACAAAACCCTACACCATAGACTCAATCATATATCTTAAAGAAGGCAGTAAAATCAATAACTTCATCGACTCGGTCGCCCGCAGAAGCCCCTATCTCAAAAAAGGTGAAATCTTCTGTGTGGATTCCCTTGAACATGAAAGAATCAGGATTGCGAATTCAATGCGCAACCATGGATATTATTATTTCCGTCCCGATTATATAGAATTTTTAGCCGACTCACTGATCACTCCCGGAGAGATAGCTATCAAACTGAATCTTGTCAACAATATTCCACCGATGGCAAAGCTTCAGTATAGAACCGGGAAAATCGAGACCATTATTCTGAGAAACAGTGATGAAAATATGGGCACTCCAGACACAACTCATACCACAAGAGGTGATTTGATTGTGTATGAACCTGCCCGACTTAGAAAGAATCTGATCCCGGGATGTATTACCTTCAAACAAGGGAAAATATTTTCAGTCAGGGATATGGATTTGACTCAGACAAGACTTTCAAGACTTGGAATTTTCGGAGGCATATCCATAAATGTGCTGCCGGCTGACACAAACCCTGAAAACCCGCTTATTGACGTTTACACCACCGCAAGGTTTCAAAGTCCGATAGAAGCCACCATCCAGGCAAATATCACTTCAAAATCGAATAGCTACATAGGTCCGGGAATTATATTAGGACTATCGCATAATAACATTTTCGGTGGTGGAGAAAAACTTAGTTTTCAGCTTAATGCCGATTATGAATGGCAAACCGGAAAAGACCGCAACAAAACCTTCAACAGCTATGAATTGGGTCTCACGGCATCCTTATCATTTCCAAGGCTGCTGGCACCTAAATTTGTGCGACGGACTCATAGAGATCTTAACTGGACCACAATAAGTCTCGGCGCCAACACTCTCAATCGCCCTCAATTTTTTAACATAGCGGAATTCAACGCCGGCATAACCTATGAATGGAGAGCAACACGACATTCACTCAATCAGCTCACCTTATTTAAATTAAGTTACACGAAACTTCTCTCTCACACCCACGAGTTTGATTCAATAATGACTCAAAACCCGGCCATAGCCCTCGGTTTCCAAAGCCAGTTCATTCCTCAGATAAACTGGAGTTACACTTATGATAAATATTTTGAGCGAGAAAGAATCAACGGGATTAACTTCCAGTCAATCATTACTGAAGCGGGCAATATCTTTGACGGGATTTATTCCATATTCGGAGTGAAGGGCCAGAAAACTTTGTTCGGGACCCCTTTCTCACAATTTATCAAAGGTCAGGTTCAACTGGTTTATAACAGGAGACTATTTCCCAAATCCGACCAGTGGATTGTGTCACGCATTCTGATTGGAGCTGAACATCCCTATGGGAATTCATCACAAGTGCCCTATTCCGAACAATTCTATATCGGAGGTGCTAATTCAATCAGAGCTTTCACCATCCGGTCATTAGGTCCGGGATCCTACCGACCTCCCAACGGGGAGCGTGACGGGTACTTTGACCAGACCGGAACATTCAAGCTTGAGGCAAATGTGGAATATCGATTCCCCATTGTCAGTATCCTCCATGGAGCGGCTTTCCTTGATGCCGGCAACGTATGGCTATTAAAAAATGACCCGATGCGTCCCGGAGGTCTTCTGACAGGAAAAACTTTTTTACATGACATAGCCCTCGGCACCGGTGTCGGACTTCGTGTCGATATTGGAGTAATGGTGTTGAGAGGAGACTTAGGCTACGGACTTCACGCTCCCTATGACACCGGAATTAACCATTATTTCAATATCAAATTCAAAAACGCATTCTGTTTTCATTTAGCAATAGGATATCCTTTTTAACTTGAAGAATGTCGCATAGTTCATACACTGCTTCCGAGAGGCGCGGGGTCTTGGCCATTGCGTTGCTTTCAATCTTGATTATCGCCGGAGGATTCCTTTTTTCACATTGTAATAGAGGAGTTTCATCCGGCAATAATGATCCTGTCGTGATTGAAAGCAAGAGTTTTGTTGATTCCGTTGAGATAGAGAGAGCTAAAGGGAAAGAAAATTCTAAGAATAAGAATAAGAAAACGAGAACCGGTTCTTCACAATCAAAGAAAACTCAAAAAACATTTCGTAAGAGAAGTCCTCTCGATGAACCCGTATGACACACACCCTAACCCTGAATCTGGCAATATCCACAATTGGAAAAGAGGGAATCAAGAGGGTCTTTTCTCTTTTGCCACCTCCCATTCCCAATGTCAGTTATGTAATTTCATGGCAGAATCATGAAGGGTGTGTTCTGCCGGAAACAATCGGGGAAAGAGCCGATGTCACAATTATAAAAACAGATTCAAAAGGGTTGTCGGCAAACCGTAACAATGCATTGAATCACTGCAATGGAGATATCGTTTTATTAAGCGACGACGATATTGATTATAATCAGGGTGCATTCAATGATATTCTCGAAGCTTTTGAAAATGATCCGGAGATGGATATTGCTCTTTTTAAAATTGATTACACCAATAGGAAACAGTATCCTGATAAAGATTTGGTGTTGTCGTTCCCTTATCCTAAATTTTATTTTCCCACAACCCCCGAGATTGCTTTTAGAAAGAGTCGTATCGGAAATCTTCAATTTTGGGAGGGGTTAGGGCTCAATTCCTTAGAAATGCATTCCGGGGAGGAGGAATTGTTTATTTTCTCAGCCATCAAGAGAGGGTTAAAAGTCTTTTTCATCAATAAAGAAATTGGGAAACATCCCCATCCCACCTCCGGAGAGAAGATCACGGCAGAGGTTTTAAAGGGGAATGGATTTATTATCGGTTTAACTTATCCTTTCACTTCTGTTATAAGGATAATTCTCAAAGTAATACGACTTTGTAGAAATAAAAAGGTACCTTTTATGTTTAGTATAAAAAATCTTTCAGCAGGCTGGAGCAAATCTTTTATGAAAAAAATTAATATTCCACAAAATTGCAGATGGTAATATTTTTTTGAAAAATCATAGAAAATTTCTAACTTTGCAGTCGCAAAAGCAAAAGCTTGAGCACTCGGGGTGTAGCACAGTTGGTTAGCGCGCTACGTTCGGGACG
>JAFLTM010000042.1 GCA_022509225.1 Muribaculaceae bacterium | reverse complement strand
AAAGAGCCAAGGGTTTCTTATCTCTTGCTTAACAATCAGCTTGAGGTGTTGGGGAATTTCCATACCGATTACAAGGATATGGAAGCCTCAGGCTTGGCAGAAGAGATTGCGAGTGTGGGTATTAAATTCGGTGCTAAAGCTATCATTCCATACGGCAACGTGGATATCAAGGGAATCAAATCATTGAGCGAGGAAGTTAAGAACTATTCGATGGGAGATCTCCGGATAGTTGATGCACTCCAGGTCAAGGAAGAGGGGCACCAATCAGCCTATGATGCCGGCTTGATGGAAACGGGGTTGAATTATGGTGAAGATCTTATTGGTCGGACTATGACTAAAGAAGAAGCTTCCGAGGCATTAAACTTTATAAAAGACCACCCGACAGTTTTACCCGATGAGATAGAACTTACACAAGATAATTGGGAAAAGGAATTTGGGAAAGATCAAAAAGTCCAAACTCCCTTGATGGAAGTTAAATTGAGTGAGAATCAATTTAAAAAGATGGGGCGTAGTGATAGGAAGAAGAGGATTGCGCTCATAAAACCGACATTGGAAAACCCCGACATAATCTTGGAAGAGAACGATCCCAAAGAAGGAGCGTTAAGGGATTCCAAGTTGCTATTTATTAAAACATTCATTAAACCTGATGGAACACGTCATTTACATTTTGAATCTGTATCGGTGAAACAACCCGGAGCAGAAGTAGTGATTAGTAACCATGAAATTCAGGAAGGAGCATTAAAAGAAAAGATGCAGAACAATAAAGTGCTGCACCTTAGAGGAGATATGCCGTTTGGTTCTGAAATGCGCTTAACCACAACTCCCATGGAGCGACCGGACCTTCTTCCTTCGTCCGACAAATCAACCGAGAGCAAAATTAATGAATATCCCGGAATAAACCAAGGAGTGTCAGAGGTGAGAGATTCGGGAGCGAAATATGGCAAAGTTGATTTGGGAGAGGCTATCAGGAGTATCAGGGAAGATATCCGGATATTGAACGCCGATGACAATAATGCTAAGCGTGCGGCAATGAAAGCCATAGGAGGGAACCTGAATATATTGCGTAGGGCAATGGCACGTCAGAGGGAATATGACGTATCGACAGTTAAGAATCTAACTGATCTGGCGAAGTTTCTCATGGACAGCAACCTCTTGGATGATTTGAGCAACGCCGAGACAAAAAGGATATTGGGAGCCATACCAGGCAGTATAAGCACGGCGGGCTCTTCGGGGTCAAAAAAGGCTGTGGAGAGGATTGTGGATATAATGGTGGACAATCAACTTCTGTCGGGAGTCAAGAGATTCAGCGACCTTGTTACGATAAAAGGGAGCCGGGTCGATGCAAGAGGCGTTGAGGTGCAGGGCATTCTTGACCCAGACGGCCAAAGAATGGCGCAGGTGGTAAAGAAATCAATTTCCCTACCAAAAGATGATATTGAAAACCGCATTGCGGAGGCATTGGACAGAATGGGAAGCACTGACCAAACCATAGCAGACGAGGCGGCCATAGAATATTCCGGGTTGCAGGTTGCACTCCGTTATGCCGATGATATTAAGGGTAGCAAAAACGAGGAGAAATATATGCGGCAAAGTCTCAAACAGGCCAAGGATAAGATAAGCGGGCGGATTGCTACCGAAGAGACCAAAAGGCTTTTAAGGGAATATGACGGGTTCAATCGCAGGGAGCGGGAATTGTCGGAACTGAAGAAAAGGGATGTAGAGGCTTATAAGGAGGGTCGACGAGAGTTAAGGCAGAATACCGATTTGCGGACTATCGGACGGGTTAAACGATATAAGCGGGATATAAAGGAATTGACGGAGGAATATCTCAAGACCCGGGATTTAGATCGGCTTCAGGAACTTGTGGAGCAGATGGAAAGGACGAGGGAACGGATGCTTGAAGATACAGGCACCTACGACAAAAGATAAAGGGAGAGAATGGTATGAGGGGATTATTTTCGCCCTCATACTTCTTTCAGAGATAAAAAAAATATGGCAGCGGAGAGATTGCACAGGAGAAGCCGGGTTGCCCGGGGCATAGGCGACAAGGACACGGGCAGGGGCATTCAGGTTTCGAGTTTTGGGAACAGGGAGAGAGCGTGGGACGTTTTGTGGGAGGCACAGAACCATTGGCTTGCCATGGAGAGATTCCGCCAAGAAAGGGAACGCTGCAAGAAATACACCTTCGGCAGACAGTGGGACGATGAGATCATAGTCGAGGGGAAACGAATGACGGAGGAGGCCTATATAAAGAGTCAGGGCAACATACCGTTGAAGAATAATCTTATCAGGCGAATGGTATCGGCAGTGTTGGGTGTTTACCGCAGCCAGAGCAAGGAGCCGATGTGTACTGCCAGGGACAGGGACGAGCAGAGCTACGGGGAGACGATAGAGGAAGTTCCGCTGATAGAGTATGAATGGTTTATGGACTCATATTGGTACCGGTATTTACTGACACCATTCGGAGACATTTTGGAGGAGGGAGAGACGCCGTATGCCCATAAGAGCCATCCATACGTTTTCAAGGCATATCCGTTCCCAAGCTGAGGGTCGCGGGTTCGAATCCCGTTTATCGCTCATAAGAAAATCAGGCAGTTAGCTTTCGCTGTTTGCCTGATTTTTTAGTTTTTTCGGCTCAAACCATTTGGCATTTTGGCAAAAAAAAAGAGGGTGCGTCAAAATTTTTATTTTGCACTGCACCCACTAACTTTTAGCGGAGAGGACGAGATTCGAACTCGTGGTAGGATTACTCCTACGACAGTTTAGCAAACTGTTGGTTTCAGCCACTCACCCACCTCTCCAGTGCGGCTCACCGCTGAATCGCTTGCAAAATTAGAAAACTTTTCTCACTTTCCAAAATTTTATTGCACCTGTCTCTTCTTTTTATTTATCCATCGTTTCTTCATGACCCTTTCACATCCTTCCTGATTTCATTTTCTTATAAGTTATTGCAGCATTAATGATTATTGCTATTTTTGCAAAACTAACTTTAATACCTAAGAAAAATGAAAAAACTTTTCCCGGGCTTAATGTTGGCAGGATTATTGCTGCTGTCGTTGGGAAGCTGCAAAACCAAGGCCAACAATGCCGAAACAGATGAAAGGGATTCAACCTATACCCAGGTTAAACATCCCGAATGGAGCCGGAATGCGGTTATTTATGAAGTGAACCTCCGCCAATACACCCCGGAAGGCACTGTCACTGCATTCCAGCAATATCTCCCTCAGCTTAAGGAACTTGGAGTTGACATCCTATGGTTCATGCCGATAAATCCTATAAGTGAGAAAGACAGGAAAGGTGAGCTCGGCAGTTATTATGCCGTTGCCGATTATGAAGCATTTAATCCCGAATTTGGCACTGTCGAACAATTCAAAGCAATGGTTGAACAGGCACATTCAATGGGATTCAAAGTTTTGATCGATTGGGTTGCCAACCACTCTGGCCGTGACAACAAATGGGTGACTGAACATCCCGATTTTTACGAAAAGGATTCTTTGGGAAATATGAAGGGACTATATGATTGGACAGACGTTTATGTTCTTGACTACACCAATCCCGAACTTCGCAAAGCCATGATTGCTGCTATGAAATATTGGATTACAGAAGTTGGAGTCGACGGTTTCCGCTGCGATGTTGCAATGGAAGTGCCAACAGATTTCTGGAACGAGGCACGCACCGAACTTCAGCAGGCACAGCCTGAACTCTTCATGCTTGCCGAGGCAACAGCCCCCGATCTGCAGGTGCTCGCTTTCGACATGGGCTACAACTGGCCTATGAAAGATCTTTTCAATGAGATTGCCGCAACCTCCGGCCAATACACTTTCAAAGGTGAAAACGGTGAAGTTAGATCTTTCCCCGAAACCCATGCCATCGCAATCAACAATCTGATTGAACAGCAATATTTGGACTTCCCGAAAGATACTTATCTTATGAACATGATCACCAATCATGACCTCAACTCATGGGAAGGCACAGAATTTCAGCGTTATGGAGTGCTCACCGATGCTTTTGCAGTGTTGAGCTACACACTTCCGGGAATGCCTTTGATATACACAGGTCAGGAGACAGGGATGAACCGAGCATTCGAATTCTTCAAAAAAGACACTCCTCCCCAATGGGAACCACGCAATGAATATTTCACATTCTATCAAAAACTGAATGAGCTAAAACACAGTCAAAAAGCCTTGGCGGCAGGTCTTGATGGAGGTGATATTATAAGCTACGCCACCTCAAGCCCCGATCTCTATATCTTCAGCCGTGAAAAAGATAATTCAAGGGTGGTGACACTTGTTAATCTTGGAAATGGAGAACTCCCGGTGGAATTCACAACAGATAACACTCCCGAAGTGGGAGAAATGATCAATTTCTTCACAGGTGAAGAGGCAGTGATTCCTTCAACTCTTAAACAGGGTGAATATCTCATTTTTATCAATAAAAAATAATAACAACAAACATCATAAAACAGGACGGCGATGAACCGTCCTGTTTTATTTTAACACATAAAGCAGATAACATTTTTTAACTGAATAAATATTCTCGTTACTTAAAGCATAGATAAATTTGTAGTCTAAAGGTTCAAAAAAATGGGAAAACCTAAATTAGTTATCTCTTCAGGGGCAGGCATAAGTGCTGAAAGCGGAATATCTACATTCCGAGATGCAGGCGGTTTATGGGAAAACTATCCTGTGATGGAAGTGTGTTCCGCCGACGGATTCCAAAGGAATCCCGGTCTGGTGCACGAATTCTATAATGCACGCAGACGCGACCTGATTGGCAAGCAACCAAATGCCGCACATAAAATCCTGGCTGAACTTGAACAGGATTTCGATGTTTATGTCATCACCCAGAATGTCGACGACCTTCATGAACGGGCCGGCTCCTCCAAGATTCTGCATCTTCACGGCGAACTTATGAAAATAAGATCAGTGACAGACCCCGACTATATCGAATCTCTTGATCTTGAACATTTGGAAACATGCCCTTCCACTACCGGGAAACGGGGCGACAAGATGCGTCCTCATATCGTGTTTTTTCAGGAAGCTGTGCCAAACATGGTCACTGCTACGGAATGGGTTCAGGAGGCAGATATTTTTGTGGTGATAGGAACATCCCTGAATGTGTATCCTGCCGCAAGTCTTCTCATGTATGTGAAACCGGGAACTCGCGTGTTTTACATCGATCCCAATCCGTCGGTGTCTTCCATGCTGTCTTCCGATGTCACCATAATTAAAGCCACCGCAACAGAAGGCATGAAGAAATTGAAAGAAATTCTTGAAAGAGACTATAAGGATTAAAAGGTTTTGGTTAAATTTGCCTTAATTCAAATTTTTCAGAAAAAAGACTTCAGATATTCTTGATGACAGGTAATAAAGATATCTTTAAAAACAGCTAAAATGGCAAGAGTCAAAGGGGCAGTAACGATAAATACAGGAAGATGCAAGGGATGCAATCTTTGTGTTGTGGCATGTCCGACAAATACTCTCTCTCTTCAACCTAACGAAGTTAACGACAGGGGTTATCATTTTGCTTATATGTCGCAACCGGATAATTGCACGGGATGCAGCTCCTGCGCCTGGGTTTGTCCCGATGCCTGCATAGAAGTGTATAGAGTGAAAGTTGACTAAGCCACACAAATAAAGACAATTCGAACCCACAGACTATATGAAAGGAGAAGTAACGCTAATGAAAGGCAACGAAGCTGTTGCCCATGCAGCGATAAGATATGGATGCGACGGCTATTTCGGCTATCCCATCACCCCTCAGTCAGAAGTTCTTGAGACACTTGAAGCTTTGATGCCCTGGGAGACTACCGGAATGGTGGTGCTTCAGGCAGAATCGGAAGTTGCCGCGATCAATATGGTGTATGGAGGTGCAGCTTCCGGCAAAGCCGTGATGACCTCTTCTTCATCTCCCGGCATAAGTCTCAAGCAGGAGGGGATCTCATATATTGCCGGTGCAATGCTTCCGGCGTTGATACTGAATGTGATGAGAGGGGGTCCCGGACTTGGCACAATCCAGCCCTCACAAGCCGACTATTTCCAAGCAACAAAGGGTGGAGGGCACGGCGACTATCATCTTATAGTTCTGGCACCATCTTCAGTGCAAGAAATGGTAGACTTCGTGGGTCTCGGTTTCGACCTTTCTTTCAAATACAGGACACCGGCAATGATTTTGGCTGACGGAATTGTGGGACAAATGATGGAGAAGGTTGTGCTGCCGGAACAACGTCCACGTCGCACCGACGAGGAAGTCAAAAAGCAATGTCCGTGGGCGGCCAATGGCAGAACAGACGGCAGAAAAAGGAATGTAGTAACTTCACTGGAGCTTGAAAGCGCACGGATGGAGGTTATAAACCATAAGCTTCAGTCAATCTATCGGGAGATTAAAAAAAATGAAACCCGCTGGGAGGAAAAAAATATTGAAAATTCCGATTATCTGATAGTTGCCTTCGGGTCGGTGGCAAGAATTTGTGAAAAGGCAAGAGAACTCGCGGCAGAAAAAGGGATAAACACAGGAATATTGCGCCCCATTACCCTTTGGCCTTTCCCGACTGAGGCTGTGAATAAAGCTGCCGAAGGTAAAAAGGGAATTCTTGTTGTGGAATTGAATGCAGGCCAAATGATCGAAGATGTAAGGCTGGCAGTGCACGATAATCTTCCGGTGGAACATTTCGGCAGACTTGGAGGAATCATTCCGAGTCCGAGCGAGATAGTGGATGCATTGGAGCAGAAATTGGTTAAGACCAAGTGATTCTCCATAAAAGGATACTTTAGACTCCGAATAAAAGAGACAAGATGGGAATTGAAGATATAATAAAGAAAGAGAATAAGGTCTACTCCACACCTGTGCTTCTTGACGAGGTAGATATGCATTATTGCCCGGGTTGCAGTCATGGAGTCGTGCATAAACTCGTGGCGGAAGTTATTCATGAGATGGGGCTTTCCGACACCACAATCGGTGTGTCACCGGTTGGTTGTGCCGTGTTTGCCTATAACTACATTGATGTGGACTGGGTTGAAGCGGCTCATGGGAGGGCACCGGCTGTTGCAACGGCAATAAAACGTTTGTGGCCTGAAAAAACAGTTTTCACTTATCAGGGTGATGGCGACATGGCAGCTATCGGAACCGCTGAAAGCATCCATGCTGCCAACCGTGGAGAAAACATAGTGATGATTTTCGTCAATAATGCCATTTATGGAATGACCGGAGGCCAGATGGCTCCCACCACATTGCTCGGACAGAAAACAGCCACAACCCCCTACGGCCGTCGTGTCGACCTGAACGGTCATCCACTGGAAATCACCAATCTGATGGCAATATTAGACGGCACATGCTATGTCACCCGTCAGGCCGTTCATTCTCCGGCGGCAGCCCGCAAAACCAAAGCAGCCTTGAAAAAGGCATTTGAAAATGCACTTGCCGGGAGGGGCACATCTGTTGTAGAAGTTGTGTCAACATGCAATTCAGGATGGAAAATGAGTCCGGACAAGGCAAATGAATGGATGGTGGAAAATATGTTCCCAAAATATCCTCTTGGCGACTTGAAAGGATGATGGCGGTTTTAAGACATTGAAGCTTTTTCATAAAGATTAATCATGAAAGAAGAGATAATTATTGCAGGATTTGGTGGTCAAGGTGTGCTGTCTATGGGTAAGATTCTTGCTTATTCAGGTCTAATGGATGACAAAGAAGTGACATGGATGCCCTCCTATGGCCCGGAACAGAGAGGTGGAACGGCAAATGTAACCGTAATCCTGTCGGATGAAAAAATTTCATCACCTGTGTTAGACTCTTATGATATCGTGGTTGCCTTAAACCAACAAAGTCTTGACAAATTCTCCCCTAAAGTAAAAAAGGGAGGGATATTGATATATGACACCAACGGGATTCACAACCCTCCAACAAGAGAAGACATAAAGATATATCCAATAGATGCCATGGATGCCACTATGGAAATTGGCAACCCCAAAGCCTACAATATGGTGGTGATGGGAGCGTTACTTGAAGCTATGCCTTATAAACTTCCCATGGAGAATGTGGTGAAAGGATTGAAGAAATCTCTGCCTGAACGCCATCATCAGCTTATACCTCTCAATGAAAAGGCAATTGAGAAAGGCAAAAAAATTTTAAAAGAAGCCTGAACCATTCAAATTCTGTTGTCTGTATCCTTGGTTGTGTAAAGGTTTACTCGTTCCGGCGTAACACACAGAGAAACATGAGCCCCAACTATAAGCGGATAATTGACATCCGTGTGACCTATAGGGAAATCGAACACAACCGGAATTTCAGGTTTTGAAGATAATTCCAAAAACCTGGAAATCATCTCTTCCATTGAATTATAATTTCTGTCGGGTTTATATTCAGTGAATTGGCCGAATATAAGCCCCTTTGCTTTTTGCAACACTCCCGAAAGCTCAAGTCGCCACAACATACGTTCCACGGCATATATAGGCTCTGAAATGTCTTCAAAAAACAAGATTGATCCCTCAGCTTCCTCGGGACTAAGGAGATCGCATGGAGTGTTTGCCAAATCATTAAGCACCGCAAGATTTCCACCTATCAGGTTGCCGGAGCCTTCCCCGCAATGATTAAGTTTTGAAGCGGGGAATTCATAGCTGAAACTTCCTCCGTTTTCAAGAATATCAAACAGAGAATCAGTGCATTTATCATGTGCCGGCATCGAGGCAAGATGTTTAGCCATGGGGCCATGTATTGACGCCACCCCGGCCTTGTACCATAAAGCAAGCAATGCCGACACATCAGAAAAACCGATAATCCACTTCGGATGCATCGACACCATTTTAAACGAAAGGTTAGGCAGCAGTTGCACACAGCCGTAGCCCCCTCTATTACAAAGTATCGCCTTGATTTCATTGTCTTCCAATGCATCGACAAGATTGATAAACCTGTTGATCTTGTCTGAAGAAAAAGAACCCGACGCAGGACCGAGGGCATCCGGCATAAGTAACGGTTCGTAACCTCTTTCCAGAATACGCTCCATAGCGCCCATCACATATTCCTCCTTAACGGCGGAAGCCGGAGAAAGCAATGCTATTTTGTCTCCCGGTCTCAGGGGGGCAGGGTAAAATATCTTCATTGTTACGCCACACTAACATTTATGCCGGTTTTATCTTCAATCAGCCGGCCTATTTTTTCCAATTCCTGCCGTTCCACTTTTACAAGTTTTTCCTCCGGGGTGGAACGGTCAAGGCTATATATCATAATACTTTTTGGCTTGATAAGATTATAAGCCCTTATCAATGCATCCAGCTCTTGCCGTGTGGTGTTGTCAACGGCAATGCCGTTGTGTGTTCCCCTTAGAAACATGGTTTGGATTATCCCGGAACCTGAAAACTGTTGTAAGGCCTCGACAACTTTGTCAACAGTGAATTGTGGTGAGTTAGGCCTGTCTATAAGTCTCATCGTGTCTTCAACCGCCGAATCAAGCTTGAGAATATTGTTATCAACCTTTTTAAGGGCATCAGCGATTTCAGGCGAGAAAATTTTCGTTGAGTTCGTGAGGACAGAAACTTTTGCATCAGGAAAAAATTCATCCCTCAACCTCAGAGTGTCGTCTATTATTCCCGGGAAATCAGGATGGAGAGTCGGTTCTCCATTCCCTGAAAAAGTGATCACATCAAGGTGTTGCCCTGATTCTTTCATTTCTGAAAGCTTTTGTCTAAGTTTTTCTTCAACCTTATTACGTGCCGGCAATCCGGTGGAACCCGTCCCCTGTGAATTAAACCCGGCTTCGCAATAGAGGCAGTCGAATGAACAGACCTTACCGTCGTCAGGTCCCAGATTTACACCCAAGGATACACCGAGCCTTCTGCTATGAATGGGGCCGAATATAGTGCTATTGAACATGACTTTCTGATCTTTTCCCATAATATGATATATATATCATCAACTCACAAGCGAATTTATTGAAAATAGATGAGAAAGAAAAATTAAGTATTTTTGCACTGATTTTGCCTATAGTCTTTGGAAGCAGCCTTTAGAAGATTAGCCATGGTTAATTCACGAAATTTTTCAAAGGGTTATTACGTGTTTCTTATAGTGTTTCTTGGAATGCTATCAGCTTTTGGCCCTTTTATAACCGATATGTATCTGCCCACACTGCCATCTATGGCCGAGATTTTCAAAACCACAGCCACAAAGGTGCAGATGGGTTTGTCGACGAGTATGTTCGGTCTGGCTTTCGGACAGATCTTTTTCGGGCCTTTAAGCGACAAGTATGGCAGGAAGTCTATATTGCTCTCCGCCTTGGTCATTTTCGCCATATCAACCATAGCAAGTGTCTATTCCCCCACAATAGATTTCTTTAATATATGTCGTTTTCTTCAGGGTCTTGGTGGTGCGGGAGGCATAGTCATGTCAAGATCTATTGCCACTGATTGTTATACAGGTAAAGACCTCGCAAAGACCATGGCTATAATAGGGGCAATTAACGGAGTGGCACCGGTCACGGCGCCTGTTGTGGGAGGCCTTGTCGCGGAGTCTTTGGGATGGCAGGGAATATTCTGGATATTGTTTGCCATAGGTGTTGTGTTGATTGGAATGTCTTTCCCCTTCAATGAATCCTTGGAAAAGGATTTGAGGCATAAAGGGAAAATTTCCGGATTGCTGAAATCTTTCCCATTATTGTTCAAACTTAAAGGTTTCAGACTTTGGAGCCTCGCTTTTGCATTCTCTTATGGGGTGTTGTTTGCCTACATATCCTCCTCAGCTTTCATAATTCAGGATTATTACGGATATTCCGAACTTTGGTTTGCTGTTATCTTCGCCATAAATTCAGTCGGCACAACCATCGGGGCAGCCCTCGCATTGAAATTTAAAAAACTCTGTAACGCCGCACTATGTGGTTGCACAGGTATTTTTGTGTCGGCTATACTTCAGTTGATTTTTTATTTCACAATCGACAATTTTTATGTTTTTGAAATATTGACTTTCTTCATATTGACATTCTTAGGTTTTATATTCACTTCAGTTTCATCAATATCAATGGATGAAGGCAGAAAATATATTGGTGCGGCAGCCGCTGTGCTGGGAGCCGGCGGATTCCTTTTCGGTGGAATAATCTCTCCAATTGTGGGGTTGGGTAACATTATGACCACATCCGTGATCATTTTCATTACCTGTTCCTCCGTTTCGTTGTTATTCACAATCTTGGGAATAAAAGCAACTGAAAATAGAATAAAATAATGTAAATTTGAAAAACCGCTGACACCATGAAAATATATTGCAAGAATACACAGGAATACGTCTCTATGCTCGGAGGTGAAAAGGTCATAGACCTTCTTCCTCGTTTAAACAGTGAACTGCCGTTCCGCCCCATCTGTGCCTATGTAAATAACAAGACCGAAGATCTGAATTATCCCCTCTACTCTCCCAAACAGGTAGAGTTTCTATCGATTGAAAGCGCCACCGGAAAGCGGGTATATGTGAGGTCGCTCTGTATGATGCTCTACAAGGTGATATATGAAATCATGCCTGACGTCACCCTCCGTATAGATCATTCAATAGCCGGGGGTCACTATTGTCGTTTGACCCGTAATGATGAAACCGTCATACCCGACAAGGCTCTTATAGAGTCAATAATTGAAAGGTTAGGTCTCCTTCGTGACGCCGACATTCCGTTCAGGAGACAAGAACGATTGACTGAAGATGTTATAGAGATCTACCGTAAGCAAGGCCTCGAGGCAAAAGTCACATTACTTGAAACCCTGCATGAATTATACACCACCTATTATAAATTAGGCGAAGTGGCCGACGGATTCTATGGTCCGCTTGCGCCCACAACAGGGTTCATCACCGACTACGACCTACGTCAATATAAGAAAGGATTTCTTCTTTTCCCTCTGAATCATCAGGAAACAGAGAAATTACTGGCGCAGAACCCTCCGCAGGAAAAAATGTATCGCGCCTTTACCGACCAGCTCCGCTTCAATTATATGATCAGGGTGAAAAATGTGGGCGAGCTTAACAGGGCGGTTGCTGATAAACGAACCCCGGGTCTTATAAATGTGGCTGAAGCAATGCATGAAAAACTTATCGGCAAAATCAGCGACGAAATTGCCAACCGACGAAAAGAGGGTTCCGGTGGCATTGTGCTTGTGGCAGGTCCATCCTCATCGGGCAAAACAACCACGACAAAACGTCTTGCCATCCAGCTTGCCACCAACTTGATCGTGCCCAAGATGATTTCACTCGACGATTATTTCGTTGATCGTGAAGACACACCCAAAGATGATACGGGAGATTATGACTTCGAATCACTCTACGCACTTGATCTTGAAAGGCTAAACAGTGATCTGAAAAAACTCCTGGCGGGAGAAACTGTCAATATCCCGACTTATTCATTTGAACTTGGCAAGCGTATTGAAAAAGAGAAGCCGTTAAAACTGGAGCATAACGATGTGCTGCTCATGGAGGGGATTCATGGTCTGAATCCCGAACTGACGGGAACAATCTCCTCAGATAATGTTTTCAAGGTTTACGTTTCTGCCTTGACAACGCTTAAGATCGACAACCATAACTGGATATCAACAAGCGACAACCGGTTGCTGAGAAGAATAGTCAGAGATCACAAATACCGAGGCACAAGTGCCTATGAAAGCATAAGGAGATGGCCAAGCGTGAGACGAGGTGAAGAGAAATGGATATTCCCCTTCAGTGAAAACGCAGATGCCACTTTCAATTCTTCTCTGATATTTGAATTGGGTGTGATGAAGGAATATGCAATGCCTCTGCTTAAAGAAGTGCCCCGGGATAAGGTGGCTTATTCCGAGGCATACAGGTTGATGAAATTACTAAGTTATTTTGAGCCGATCCCCGCCGACCAGATTCCAACCACATCCTTGCTTCGGGAATTCCTTGGCGGTTCCTCGTTCAACTACTGACTTTTATTCAGATTTCTTTGATTCCAGGTCAGTGTTCTGCTCTTTTAGCAGGTCCCTGATCTCAGAAAGGAGAACCTCCTCTTTCGATGGGGCAGGTTCCTCTGCCGGGGCAGGTTCTGGTTCCGGCTTTTCCCACTTTTCTTTAAATTTAACGGTAACCCTTATTGCCACAAAGATTGAAATGGCAATGATAAAGAAATCCACGATATTCTGGATAAACATGCCGTAGTGCACGGCCACTTCCTCAACGGCTGCCTGACCCTCCTCTGTGGCGGGAATGCCATGTTTTATTACAAATTTCATATTTTCAAAACCGGTGCCACCTGTGCATAACGTCACCACCGGCATGATGATGTCGTTCACAAGAGAAGACACGATTTTACCGAAAGCTCCGCCGACGATAACGCCGACTGCCATGTCTATCACATTACCTTTTAAGGCAAACTGTTTAAAATCTTCGAGAAATTTTCCCATTAGCTTTTGTGTTAACACTCAATTAAGTAAATATCAGCACAAAACTACAAAAAAAATTGCTAATATTAAGATTGGAGTTATAAAAAAGGAAAAAAGTATTAATTTTGCCCCGACTAAAAAAAGAGGCGAATGAAAAATCTTGTGATAGTTGAATCACCGGCCAAAGCCAAGACTATTGAAAAATTCCTTGGTAAAGATTTCACCGTAATGTCAAGTTACGGACACATCCGTGACCTGAAGAAACATGGTTTAAGCATTGATGTTGATAATAAATTTTTGCCGGAGTATGAAATACCCGAAGACAAAAAAGATCTGGTATCGCGTCTTCGTAAAGCAGCCAAATCGGCGGAAACTGTATGGCTCGCTTCCGATGAAGACCGGGAGGGAGAAGCCATAGCCTGGCATCTTGCCGAGGTGTTGGAGCTTGATCCTTCCACCACCAACAGGATTGTTTTCCATGAGATAACCAAACCGGCAATAGTAAATGCAATAGCGAATCCTCGGCGTATAGATATAGACCGCGTAAACGCCCAGCAGGCAAGGAGGGTACTCGACCGAATCGTGGGTTTTGAACTCAGCCCTGTATTATGGAAAAAGATTAAACCGGCTTTATCTGCAGGCCGAGTGCAAAGTGTGGCTGTAAGGCTTATATGCGAAAGAGAGAATGAAATCCGGAATTTTGTTCCTGAAATTTTCTATAAAGTGTCGGGAGTCTTTATGAATTCCAAAGGCCAATCCTTTAAAGGGGAATTAAAAGAGAGGATCTCTGATCTTGACGAGGCACGCACCTACCTTGAACTCTGCAAGAAAGCATCTTTCAAAGTTGATGATATATCGGTTAAACCTTTGAGCAGGTCGCCTTATCCTCCCTTCACCACCTCCACTTTGCAACAGGAAGCTGCAAGGAAACTCGGATTCTCAGTTAGCAGGACCATGCTGGTGGCACAGAAACTCTATGAGGCAGGGAAAATCACATATATGAGGACAGATTCCACCAACCTTTCAAAAATGGCTCTCGCAGAAATAAAGAAAGTAGTGGAATCGGAATACGGTGAAGATTTTCTTAAATTACGCAATTATCACACCCGCAGCAAAGGCGCTCAGGAAGCCCACGAGGCTATCAGGCCCACTTATATAAGCAATCATTCAATTGAAGGCACGCCGGATGAGAAAAAGTTGTATGATCTGATATGGAAGCGTGCAGTGGCATCGCAAATGGCAGATGCAGAACTGGAAAAAACCACTGTCGAAATCAAGGTTGAACCGGGAGCTGCTCCAAATCTTAAAGGAGTGCCGGGTTTCAGAGCCGAAGGTGAGGTGGTGAAATTCGAGGGGTTCCTGAAGATATGGAAAACCGAAAATGCAAGAAACCAGGAATTCGTGGAGCTTCCCTCTCTGATAAATGGAGAGGAACTGGGGTATAAAGAGATTACAGCAGCCGAACGCTACACTCAGGCGCCACCGAGATATTCCGAGGCAACTCTTGTGAAAAAAATGGAAGATCTTGGAATCGGGCGACCCTCGACATATTCCCCAACCATCACAACAATCCAGAACAGGGATTATATTAGAAAAGGTGAAAGCGACGGGATTAAACGTGAATATCTCAATCTCATATTAAATAAAGGAGAGATCAGCGAAAAAAGAATCACGGAAATGTCGGGGAGCGACAAGGGTAAACTTGTTCCCACAGATGTCGGGATGGTGGTGAATGAGTTCCTGACGGCCGAATTTCCTGAAATATTGGACTATAATTTCACTGCCAAAGTCGAGGAGAAATTCGATGATATAGCCGAGGGGAAATTAGGTTGGCAGCAAGAGATTTACGATTTTTATTCCGATTTCCACCCCGGCATAGAGAAAATCACGGCAAAACGAGGCGAACATAAGGTTGGAGAACGCCTGATAGGCATACATCCGGAAAACGGGAAGCCGGTATTTGTTAAAATCGGACGCTTCGGGCCGGTGGTGCAGATAGGGAATTCTTCCGATCAAGAAAAACCCATGTTTGCAAGTCTGCATGGCAACCAGAGCATCTCTTCAATCACCATGGACGAGGCATTGAAACTTTTTGAATTGCCAAGGATTGTGGGAGAATTCAACGGGGAGACTGTCACCGCAGCAGAGGGGAGATTCGGACCCTATCTTAAAATGGGGTCTCTTTTCGTGTCAATCCCTAAAGACAAGGACCCATACAGCATAACCATTACGGAGGCAACGGAACTTATCACCAGAAAAATGGAAAGTGAGGCCAACAAAGTGATCAAACAATTCTCCGAACTTCCGGGTCTCGAGGTTTTGAACGGACGCTTCGGCCCCTATCTCGCCTATAAACCCGAGGGTGCCAAGAAAGCTCAAAATTTCCGATTGCCTAAAGGAATCGACGCTACAGAGATCTCCTTTGAAGAGGCGAGAAAAATAATGGAAGAAGCCTCGTCAAAAGGGAAAAATAACGTCGTTAAGAACAAAAACACTAAAAAAAGTGCCACAAAGACCAAAAAAAGTTAAAATTTGGGATTAAACAGTTTGCTTTGATTAAGTAAAAATCACTAATTTTGCCGTACTGAGAGTGTTTTTAAGCTATATCATTAAAGCAACATTAGATAAAACTAAAAAATAATACTATGACTAAAGCAGAAGTTTGTAGCGAAATCGCAAGAACCACCGGTATGGAAAAGTCTGCAGTGCTTGAAGTGGTTGAAAAATTCATGGATGTTGTTAAAGACAGCCTTTCCCACGGCGAAAACGTATATCTCCGTGGTTTCGGTTCATTCATTGTAAAGACACGCGCAGAAAAGACAGCACGTAATATTTCTAAAAACACCGCCCTTATAATTCCGGCACACAAGATTCCGGCATTCAAACCGGCAAATACTTTCAAAGAAGAGGTAGCAAAAGCCTGAAAGCAGGCTACCGTCAGGCATAGTTAAGAATAAGTTCCAACAACTTGACTGATATCTTAAACTTTTTGCCGTCTATATGGTTATATAGATAAACAAACAATTAAAATTATGGAAAAAAACTGCTGTTGTAAGAAAAAACATTCCTATCATTTCCATGTAACGGAAATTCAGGAAGACAAAATCAAAGACGTGTTCGGTTTCAATTTCGGTGGCCATCATGATTTGAAACAAATGGTTGAAGACGTGGTTGCAAAAGGCACAATGACCGAGAAACATGCCAAAGAACTTGTGTGCGGTCTTCGTCTTCTCCACCATGTGATGAAAAAATATCCCGGCAATCCTATCTTCCAGAGCATCAAGCCTGCTTTTGAAGATTTCAAACACGCCGTAAGGAATGAATATTGCCCTTGCGATAACAAATAACCATTAAAAAAATATCGCTATGGATAAAGAAAATAAACCCAAACGTTCCTACCATTTTCAGGTTGCCGAGGTTGTAGAAAATAAAGTTAAAGATGTTTTTAACTTCAATTTTGGCGGTCATCATGACCTTGCAGAAATAGTTGACAAGGCTGTGGCTGTAGGTAATATTACAGAGAAACATGCCCGTCAATTGGTGTGCGGCGTCCGTCTTCTTCACCATGTTATGAAGAAATATCCTGAAAACGAAGCTTTCAAGACTTTTGCTCCTAAATTCAAAGAGTTCAAGGATGCATTGAAAGCACAAGCAAACAACAAATAAGAAAATACCAAGCTTATAACAGGTGGGCTGACAGTTAAAAGTCAGCCCACTTTTTTACAATATACCTGTTTTCGCTTGAAATTTTAACTAAAAAATTTGCCGGAAAGAAAATAATATCTAACTTTGCAAACGCAATCGGGCGATTAGCTCAGCTGGTTTAGAGCGTCTGCCTTACAAGCAGAGGG
>JAFLTM010000041.1 GCA_022509225.1 Muribaculaceae bacterium | reverse complement strand
AATACTTCAGGAACTCGCCGACACTCTCTTTAGTATAGGTTTTATTTAATTTGTTAATTCCTGTCACCGAGTCCGGTGTAAGTACAATTCTTCCCACTTCTCCCATTATCGGCGCCTTAATAGAAATTTCCACAAGTGAATCTTTTTCCATAAATATCTTAAGGGAGGGTGAGAGTGGCAACCCTCTCATTTTCAGCTTTCCGTTGAGAGTAACCACATCCCAGTCTTCTAAAATAGGAAGATACAGGTCGAGGCTGTCGGATTCTGCAACTATAGTGTCTGCCACAATGGAATCAGATTGCACCGTAACAGCAAATTCAGGATTATCACGCATTGCGGTTACAGGATTTGAGACAACAGAAAGAAGAATTATAGAAATTAAATATTTTATCATTTCAAGCTTTCCAACTGTTTTGCTTTTTCAAAATATTTTTCAGCCTCCTCTTTAAGGTCGTTCATGACGAGAATTTCAGCTAAATGCAAATAAAATTCAGGGTTTTCGTCCCCGGCCTGTTCTGCCAGCTCCAATGCAAGTCTTTGATAGGCAAGGGCTTCGTCATATTCCTGAAGTTTGTAAAGAATCCAGGCGAAAGTGTCGAGATAGGTCGGATTGTTTTCTGAAAGGTCAAGGCTTCGGCGACTCATTTTTCTTGCTTTCTGAAGATCCTTTTCTACTTCCGACAAGAAATAGGCATAATTGTTTAACGTCAATGCGTTATCCGGAAAGAAAAACAGAGATTCTTCATATTCATTGAACGCCTTGTCGGGATTTCCGTTCTTGTAATAAATGTCACCGAGCATGCAGTAAAGACTGCTCACCCATACCAAGTCATCATATTGCAATGAGGCTCTGATTTTTGTTCTGTTTTCACTGCCTGTTTCACTTAAACCGGCACCTGCTTCTTCCAGCAATTCTTTTAAAATTGCTTCTCCTCTATCGGCGTCGTCAAGTTGTGAGGCTGCGGCGGCATAAAGATTCTTTAATCCGAGTGATGGTTGGGTGTGTTGGACGGCTTCGTTATATTTTTCGATAATTTCTTCTAATCTTGTGTCAGCCATAAGGAAAGAGAGCAGCATGAGCCAGTATCGCTCGTTGTTGGCCTCCATGTCTATTGCATAGCTTATTTGATCGGCAGCAGTTTTATAATCACCTTTAGCGGCGCTATAACGAGCAGCCATGTCAAGCAAGGCGGCTTCATGGGGATATTGGGAACTCAAAACTTGGAAAAGGTGGTCACCCCTTGCTTTGTCCCCTTTTTCGTTGATAAGTTTTTGAAGATAATCACCAAGAATGGATATTTTGTCTTCAAGTTCGAGGTCATCGGCCAATAATGCTTCATACACCATGTTGTCGAGCATAACACTGTCACCTTGGTTCCTATAATAATTGGCAAGCGACATTTTCACGGTTCCACTTTCGGGTGCAAGATTTTCGGCTGCCTTGAAAGCAGAAAACACAGAATCGTTATCGCCAATTACTTCATAAAGATTTCCTTTCAACACTCGTGCCATGGGATCTCTAGGGAACGATTCAATAAGGAGATTAACCTCATCCACTGCGCCGAGAGTGTCGCCGGCAGCCATCCGGTAGGTGATCTTTTTTAAACTGAGCCCTTGTGATTTCCCCTCAATGGCTTCGTACTTTTCGAGAGTCTCTATGGCTTTATTGAACTTTCGTTTCATCATGTAGGCCTCGGCAAGATGCAATAATATCTGAGTCTCTTTAGGCATTAATGAATTCACTCTTTCATAAACTCTTATAGCTTCTGCCACGGTGTCGAGTCGTGCCGTTACGTAGCCATACATCTGAGTGGCATACAAATCCATGGGGTTTGTGTCGACATAACTTTGCATTAGCAAAAGAGAATTTTTTAATTCTGTTTCACTCTGCAAAGTGTCGGTTTCAGTAAAGAGTCGTTGAGCACCATAGGTGAAAGCTGCATCCTGATATAGAGGATCGGTTTCGTAAGCCTTTTTGAAATATTCATAAGCAGCCGGCATATTGTCGTTGGAGGCTTCTATTGAACCCTGTGTGAAATAATAGCGAGCCTTCTGCCTTACAGGGTCGGTTGCGCCCCCGGCAATTAGAGAACCCGCAAAAAATAAAATGGATGCAAAGAACGTTTTTCTCAATCTAAAATTATTTTAAGGTCTCTTAGTCTGTACCGGTGTGGCCGAAACCTCCGGTCTCTCTTTTAGTATGGTCAAGTTCTTTTACCGGTTCCCAGCTTACATGAGAATATCGTGTTATCACCATTTGGCAGATTCTTTCACCATCGTTGACTGTGAAATCTTCCTGACCTAAATTTATAAGTATGATTCCTATTTCACCTCTATAATCGGCATCGACAGTGCCGGGAGAATTCACTATTGAAATACCGTGTTTTAAAGCCAAGCCGGAGCGGGGTCTGATCTGGCATTCATACCCTTGAGGAAGCTGAATGAACAAACCGGTTGGGATTAGAGCCCTTTGCAATGGTTTCAAAACAACGGGGCCAAGCGGAAGGTAAGCTCTGACATCCATACCGGCAGCCTCGAATGTGCCATAATCCGGTAAAGCATGGTGGCTTTTGTTGATTATTTTAACTTTTATCCTGTCCATAGGTAGGTTATTGAAACAATCTTGTAAAAAGAAACCGCCGTTAGGCGGTTTCAATGTGTGCTCGAATCAGTCGCCCGGATGAATTGCGTCATTGGGGCAAACCTCTGCGCAACTGCCACAGTCGATGCATGTATCTGGATCGATATGATAGATATCACCCTCTGAGATAGCCTCTACCGGGCAAACTGAGATACATGTTCCGCAGGCGATGCAATTGTCGTTGATTACGTATGCCATACCTTTTTTATATTAGTTTTAGTTTTTGAGTTGAGTGCAAATTTAGAATTTCAGAATCAATCTGCCAAATATTTTATATAAAGTTAACCAAATTATCCCGCAAGCGTCTGATTTATTTGGCGGTATGAGGTGTTACATGCGGGACTACATTTTCATGCGGCGTATTCGGTTGCTCCGGTTGGGAGTTGGCGGGTGCATAGGGATCCACAGATGGCATTATGCCCGGTGTTTCGGGAGTGCCGCTTCCATTGAAGAATGGATAGGGTATGCCGAAAAGGGTGGCAGGGTCCTTGCCCGGGCACATATACCCGTCGATGATAGTGTCTCGGCCCGAAGGGCTCTCATAGGTGTAGAGATGGAACCGATAGAGCATCACCGCGATGTGTTCGAACAATGAACTTTGAATTGCCTCGTAGGTTGTCCACACCGCCGTGTTGATGAAACAATATATTTCAAGCGGGATGCCATTAGGAGTCTGGGGTAAAGTTCTTACAAAAAGATAATCGTTCCAGTCATTTTTAGCGATATGAGGGTTCTGTTCAAGCCATATTTTCACGTATGCCCTGAAAACACCGAGATTTGTATCAATAGTACCGTCGGCAAGTCCGTCAGGGTTTGCGGCATCAATTTCAATACCTTTGGCTTTTTGTTCTCTTTTCTTTGTAATCCAGTCAGAGAGAAGCGGGATTTTTGCAAATTCATCAAGCAAAACGTCATCGCAAGGCACAACACTGTCGGCATCTATCATATAGGCTCTCTGTACTCTTCTTGAATTTGAATTCTGCATTGTGTTGTAGTTTGTGAATCCTGAATTCACGAGACTATAGGGAGGAAGTGTTGTGGTTGTTTTATCCCAGTTAAGCACTTTGACGGCAGTCAGTGTAACATCTGTAACAACTCCGTTTGCCGGTGTGCCGCTCACCATGATCCAGTCACCCTCATGAAGGGAGTCATTTTCTGATAGTTGTACTCCGGCCACCACTCCGAGGATATAATCTTTGAAAACGAGCATCAATACCGCAGCAAATGCCCCAAGGCCAGCGAGTAAAGAACCCGGTGATTTGTCGAGTATTATAGCCACTGTAATTATTGTCCACACAATCCAGATAATTCCCTTGACAAGTTGAACGAGCCCTTTTAGTGGAAGCCTTCTCTTGTTTTCTCTTGAATCTATTTTGGTCCACATCACATCAGCCAGAATGCAGAGGGAATTGGCAATGATAAATGATAGATAAACCCATGTGAGTCGAGTGAGCCAGCTTGAGAGGGTCATTCTGCCGTTAAGTGTAAACTGAATAAGAATCAGGAAGATAATGGCGGGAACAATACGAGATGTTCTGGTGAAGAAATGTTCATCAGTCAAGGCACTGTAAGCAGTGCCTTTCCATTTGTGACCTATTTTTCGGAGGATGAATATCAGGCACCATTGCACGAGCCAGCCCACACCCCATGCAATAATGAAAACGAGCAATGCATATAAAGCCGTGAAGAGAGTATTATTGTCTTCTGCATGAAAAAGGCCGAGAAACCATTTTACTATCTTCATCAACAAACTTGCTATTTCATAGGTGCTTTGTGCTGCCGGATGACTAAGGTTGACATGCACATCCGGAATTTCCATCACACTTTTTTTAGCTGCTTCAATCATCTGTTAGGTTTTATTAAAAAGTGGTTGTAAAGTTAAAAAATGTTTTTGCATCGGCATAATATTTTTTTAATAAGCTTAGATTTCTTATCTTTACTCCCAAATCGGATTTACCCGAAATCTCTGAAAAAGAGACAAACAAACCAAAAAGATGGAAAAGACATTAGTGATTCTAAAACCTTCATGTGTTGAAAGAGCTTTGATAGGACCTGTGATTACAAGGATCCAGCAGCGCGGAATCATCATATCAGGCATGAAGATGATGCAACTTGATGAAAAGATACTTAGAGAGCATTACTCTCATTTGGTAGACAAACCATTCTTTCCCTCTCTTGTGGCATCAATGATGGCCTCTCCGGTGGTTTGTATGGTTCTTTCCGGAGTGGATGTAGTTGAGGTTTTCCGTAAGATGACCGGAGTTACCAACGGGCGTAAAGCTGAACCGGGCACCTTGAGGGGCGATTTTTGCATGTCCGGTCAGGCCAATATCATCCACGCATCAGATTCCCCGGAAAATGCCCAGATAGAGATAAACCGTTTTTTCAAACCGGAGGAAGTTTTTGATTATACCCCCTCCAATATAAATTTCCTATATTCAGCCGACGAAATTAAATGAAACGATATTTATTTATCAGCACTTTTTTAATTTTCTGCGCCAATATGGGATTTTCGCAGAAAATCGTATCGAAGAATCCTCATTCCCAGGCTCATAAGGAATTGTTGGCCAAACAAGCTTCAACAACCGACCAGATCCATTTTGTCGAACAGAACACTTTTATCGATTTGATTGACGACAATATGGAACCAGAACTTGATATTTATACCGAGGGTTGGAACAGTAAATCGGTGAATCCATTCAAAGAATCTGATGTTCCTGATACCCAGGTTATAGATGTTACCGGTTATTTTATGCCGGTGCCGGGATTTATAACTTCCAACTACGGCTATAGAAGAAGATTTCGTAGGGCGCATAAGGGAGTTGACCTTAAACTTCAAAGGAACGATACGGTTTATGCAGCTTTCGATGGTAAAGTCAGGCTAACTTCCTATGAACCGAAAGGGTATGGCAACTATGTGATTATACGTCATCCAAATGGATTGGAGACTGTCTATGGTCATCTTAACAAACATCTTGTGGAGCCGGATCAAGTTGTAAGAGCCGGAGAACCGATTGGACTTGGAGGAAGCACCGGAAGAAGCACCGGGCCTCATTTGCATTTTGAAACAAGGTTTATGGGATATGCAATCAATCCATGCGCGATTTTTGATTTTGAAAATCAAACAACCCATACCGATACCTACACTTTCAACAAGAGGACCTACGAACAACCGCGTAATTTTGCACCGGCCAAGACTCAAAGCACAAATGAAGAAAAGAAATTGAGTTACAAAAAAGAGTCTTCCGCTCCGACAACGTATGTAGTGAAGAAAGGCGACACTCTCTCATCAATCGCTCATAAGAATGGTGTCTCAGCTCAAACAATAAGAAAATTAAACAATTTGACGAATTCAGATTTAATAAAAGTAGGGGAGAAACTTAAGTTGCGTTGAAACCTGAATCAGTCTTTTGAATAGAGATCTCGGGTATAGGTTTTCTCCAAAACGTCTTCAAGATCTTTGTCCATGCGGTTTGCAAGAATCGCATGGCTTTTTTCTTTAAATTCCTTTAGGTTGTTCACAATGGGGCTGCCGAAAAACGTTGTGCCATTTTCCAGAGTTGGCTCGTAAATAATGACGTTGGCGCCTTTTGCCTTTATGCGTTTCATAACGCCTTGAATCGAACTCTGACGGAAATTATCGGAATTTGTCTTCATGGTTAATCTGTAAACTCCTATGGTGCAGTTCTGTTCAGAATTTTTGTCATAAGTGTTGGAATCTGAATAGCCATACCATCCGGCAAGTTTTAAGATTTGGTCTGCTATGAAATCTTTACGAGTTCGATTGCTCTCAACAATGGCCGACATCATGTTTTGGGGAACATCGGCATAATTGGCAAGAAGTTGTTTGGTATCTTTTGGTAGACAATATCCTCCGTATCCGAACGAAGGATTATTGTAGTGCATTCCGATTCTTGGATCCAATCCTATGCCCTCAATGATAGATTTTGTGTCAAGCCCCTTGATTTCTGCATAAGTGTCAAGCTCATTGAAATAACTAACCCTCAAGGCAAGATATGTATTGGCAAAAAGTTTCACGGCTTCAGCTTCTTTCATTCCCATAAAGAGAATCGGAATCTCTGGTTTCAATGCACCCTCTTTTAGCAGGTTTGCAAATATTCCGGCTGATTCTGTGAGTTTGGGGATATCCGCCAATTTTTCAATTGCTTTGTTTTCAGTAGAAAATTCTTCCTTTTCTATAACCTTTGGAATACCCACTATGATTCTTGAGGGATAAAGGTTGTCATAGAGAGCCTTGCTTTCTCTAAGGAATTCCGGAGAGAAAAGAAGGTTGAGTCTCTGAGCATCCTTTTCAAAATATTTACGATAAATAGAACGGCAGAACCCCACGGGAATAGTAGATTTGATAATGATCACTGCATCAGGATTAACTTTTGTGACAAGATCAATCACCTTTTCCACCTGCGAAGTGTCGAAATAGTTTTTGACAGGATCATAATTAGTGGGGACTGCCACAACTACAAAATCTGCATTCCTGTAGGTGGATTCTCCATCAAGGCTGGCATAAAGGTCAAGATCCTTTTCGCTTAGATATTTCTCTATATATTCATCCCTTATCGGACTTTTTCTCAAATTGACAAGTTCTACCTTCTCCGGGAGAATATCCACGACAGTGACCTTGTTTCTTTGACTTAACAAAACTGCAATGGAGAGGCCGACATAGCCTGTGCCTGCGATGGCTATATTATATTTGTCCATTTCAACAGATTCCTGATATGATAGGCAAAAATATATAAAATTTCAAAAGAATGGTGCAGCTAAGGGGTATGATTCCCTGATTTTGTGATACTATAAAGAAGAGAATACCGGGAAAGTCGGTTTGCCCAATTCTTCTTTTATTTCATCTTTTTCCTCGGCAGCTTTTAATGACTTTTCTTTCTGTTCCTCTTTGTATTCCTTTAGTTCTTCCATATAACTGGCGGTAATAACACCTGAAGGAAGTGCAATAATTGCAACGCCAAACAAAGAGGAGATCATAGATATTAATCTGCCGATACCGGTTACAGGTGTCAGGTCTCCATATCCCACTGTGGTAAGTGTTACAGTCGCCCAATACAAGGCATCAAAGAAAGAGTGAAATGTTTCTTCGCCGGTTATGGGATTAATGTGAGGCTCGGTATTGAACATTACCAATGCGGTGATTAAAATGTAGGAAACAGCTAAGACCAACACTGACAAAAGAACTGATCTTTCTTTAACAAGCACCTTAAAGAAAAGCATAATTTTTGGAGAGTAGCGGAATATTTTCAATAATCTCACTATCTTTAGGAGCCTTGTTAATCTTAGGAGTTTGAATTCAGGGTTGATTAAGCCGAAACCCGGTAAAATTGACAAAAGGTCAATTATTGCCATCGGTGTAAGGGGATAAATGAGAAATGACATCCATCCCCGCTTTAAAAGAATATCAGAGGTGAACCACCTGAAAGCATAATCTACAATAAAAGCGGATACGGTAATTCCCTCAATAATTGTGAATATGGGATAATCTTCAATAAACATCAGAGGCACCAGACTGGCAATAATCATAACTAACATATACCAGTCATATAGCCTGCTCACCCACATTCCTTTCTTATTTTTGTCGATTAAATCGTAAATGCGATATTGAATTCTTCTGAACATATTGTTAATTTTTTAGGATCGGGTAATTCACTAACAATCCAAAGGTTGCGAATTTAGTTAAATATTTCTTAAGGTCAAAGGTCAGCGAGAACTGAAGATTCTATTTTTTTAATCAAATATGTGATATAGATTACAAGATAACAAATAAAAAATCAAGTGATTCATGAACTCTTGGCTTATCATTATAGTTTTATAAATATAAAAACAATTAAAACAACAGATAATTATGACACCACTGGAATTTCAGAATGCGATAAATTCAACAGATGTTTATCTGCTGGATGTTAGAAAACCGGATGAATTTGCCACAGGGCATATCAAGAACGCGCATAATCTTGATGTTTTAGAACCTAATTTTGAGACGGAGGCAAAAAAGACTCTTCCTTCAGACAAGACTATTGCAGTGTATTGCGGCACCGGACGCCGTTCGGCCATGGCAGCCGAGAAACTGGTTAACGAAGGATTTAAGGTTATTAACCTTGATGGAGGTTTAACTGCTTGGAAAGAGGTGGGTCTTCCGTTAGTTTGAAAATAAAAAACGGGAAAGACTGCTGTCTTTCCCGTTAGATTGTTTTGCAATCACTTACTTGCCAGATGATCGGAAACCGACAGAGAAGCACGCCCTTTGGCACGGCGACGTGACAGAACCTTACGGCCGTCTTTAGTCGCCATTCTTTCTCTAAATCCGTGCTTATTTACTCTCCGGCGATTTGATGGCTGAAATGTTCTTTTCATATTCTAATGATTATTTTTTCGGTTTCGGTCTGCAAATTTAAATAATTACTTTTAATCACACAAACTTTATTTGCTCATGGCTTGAGGTTTGTTTAATTTTGAGGTGCAGTTGAACTTTATGGAAGATATATTGAGAAAATATTTCCCCAATCTCACCGACACTCAAATCAGCCGGTATCAACGTCTGATTGAAAAGCTAAGAGAATGGAATGAAAAAATCAATGTTGTTTCAAGAAAAGATATTGATAATCTTGAAATAAACCATTTGTTACATTCATTGGCCATTGCTAAATTTATTCAATTCAATTCCGGAAGTGTGGTAATTGATCTGGGGACCGGCGGAGGGTTACCCGGTCTTCCATTGGCAATATATTTTCCTGAGGTGAAATTTCATTTGATAGACAGAATAGGGAAAAAAATTAAGGTGGCGGAAGCTATTGCAACTGATTTGGGGTTGGAAAATGTTTCATTTCAACATGGTGATATGAGTGAATGCAAGGTTAAGGCCGATTTTGTTGTGTCGCGTGCGGTTTCCGACCAAACCTCACTCATGAAGATAATTAGAAACAATATAAAAGAAAAAAATATAAATGCCCTCCCAAACGGGTTGATAACCTTAAAAGGAGGAGACTTGGATTCCGAACTTGGTAATTATAAAATCAATTCCGAGGTCTTGTCAATATCGGATTATTTCAAGGAGCCCTTCTTTGATTCAAAAAAAATTGTTTACACACCTTTTTATTAAGAATGGTATATTATGGAGATAGCAGTTTTTCAATTCAGTATGTTTGGCATAAACACCTATGTGGTGTTTGATCCGGAATCGAAAAAATGTGCCATTATAGATCCGGGTATGTCGAATCCTTATGAAGAAAAGGCAATAGATAATTTTATAGCAAAAAAGGCACTAACACTAACAAATATTATAAACACTCATCTTCATATAGACCATGTGGTGGGTGTGGCATATTTGAAAGGAAAATATAATGTTCCGGTCATGGCCCATGAAGGAGACGAGTTTTTAGGAGAGCGTCTTTCAGATCAAGCAAGAATGTTCGGACTGGCTATGAATCTTGATTCGGTTAAAATAAGCCAATATCTCAAAGATGGAGATATAATAAAAATAGGTGACGGTGTTTTGAATGTAATAGGAGTGCCGGGTCATTCAAAAGGAAGTGTGGCACTCTATGACCCGAACGGCGGTTTCCTGATATCGGGCGATGCCCTGTTTAAAAGCAGTATCGGCCGTACTGATCTTCCCGGTGGAAATTATAGTGAGCTGATAGATAATATAAAGACAAAATTACTATCGCTTCCTGAAAATACTGTTGTGTATCCAGGCCATGGACCCTCCACAACTATAGGCGATGAGAAAAAGAGGAATCCATTCTTGACCTAGCCCATATAGTTGATCCGGACATGACCTATAGGCAGGCTCGCTATGACGAGTAGTGGTATATGAGAAGAATCGGTTGAGATCCAGCAGTCAATGTCATCACTTGATTTTTGACCGCCTTTTGATGTGAAATTAAAAACTATATGCCAGGCTTCATGTTCGCTTTTGTCTTTAAGTTTCACAGTTTCCTTCCCTTTACACGACACCGTGAGTTTTTCAACCTGATCTCCCGAAAAGATAGTTGTTTTAATTGTCTCACCTTTTGTTAATTTCAGGAAATCAATATTTCTAAGGAAAAAGAAAACACTAAGAAGATCATAAGCAGGCGAAACTCCCTCAATAGATTTTTCTGATTTGGAGACGGAGCCATCTTTATGTTCACGTACTTTCTTCGCCACTCCTTTTGCTTTTTCACCAGAATGGTCGAAAAAGATATCATCGCGGCTATACCGGTTTTTTTCGTGGGCTATTCTAGAATATTGATGCGGCAATGATGTTTCCTTGTCAGCTATCGAGATAAGGGTATCCCTTACTTTATATAATTTATCTGCCCAGGGCTTGGAACTAGCCACAAGTTTGAATTCATATCCTTTATTGTGGGGGGTGCGCGTTATGGTAACATCCCCTGCATCCTTTTGTATCAATCCCCATTTGTAGGTAACAACGTAGTTTAACACCTCCCTGTTTTCTGCCGTTGCACAAAAAATAGAAATTAAAAATAGTAGAAATAGACTCAGGTGCTTAAATTTCATTCGTGTTTCAATTATATTGATACGACAAAAATAATAGGTCTTCGTTTAAATAAACGCAAATCACATAAAGAAAGTGTGTCGAAAACTTTCGGCACACTTCCTTTAAATGATTATGACCTAAAAATCTCTCAAGCGAATTGATTAATAACCTGTTCAAGCGTGGTTGCCTGTTGCACACCTGACTGACGCCATTCCACATTGCCATTCTTAAAGACCATCAATGTAGGAACTGACCTTACATTGTATTGATTTGCAAGATCGGGATTCTTGTCTATATCAACTTTTAAAATTCGTGCTTTGTCGCCAACCAATCCATGAAGTTCATCAAGGATGGGGTGCATCATCTGGCAAGGGCCGCACCATGTTGCAAAGAAATCAACTAAAACAGGTTTTTCTGATTTAATAATGTCTTCAAACTTTTCCATAATTCTATTTTTAATGATTGTTTTTATATTATTACAACAACCCGGAATATGGGAAGTTCATAAAAATAAAAGAAAAAAGAATCCTTAAAAAAATATATAATCATAGCGCTTATTGATTAAATTTGTTGAGTAATACCTTAAATAAAATGAAAAACCATGAACCTAAATTTAAGCCTTAATCCAAATAAGATAGTCGAATTCCTTAAGAAACCGACTGAGGAATTCACAAAGAAAGACCTGATAGATTATATCAAGGCAAACGGTATCAGGATGGTGAAATTTATGTATCCTGCCGACGACAATCGTTTGAAGAGCCTGAATTTTGTAATCAATTCAGAGAGTTATCTTGACTCCATTCTAACTTACGGAGAAAGGGTCGACGGTTCAAGTCTTTTCCCCTTTATAGAGGCCGGGAATAGTGACCTTTATGTGATTCCACGTTATTCCACAGCTTTTTTGGATCCCTTTGCAGAGATACCTACTCTGACACTGCTTGCATCCTTTTTCGATAAAGAGGGGCTCCCTTTAAGAGAGTCACCGGAATATGCTCTACGGAAGGCATGTGAAGAATTCAAAAAGACAACAGGATTGGAATTCTTTGCCATGGGAGAGCTGGAATATTATGTTATAGCAGATGATTCAGGTTTATTCCATGCATCAGATCAAAAGGGCTATCATGAATCTGCACCTTTCGCTAAATTCAATGATTTCCGCATTGAATGTATGAATCTGATAGCACAGGCAGGTGGTCAGATAAAATATGGACATAATGAAGTGGGAAATTTCACGGTCGACGATAAGATCTATGAACAAAATGAGATAGAATTCCTGCCTGTGCCTGCGGTCAAGGCTGCCGACCATCTTATGATTGCGAAATGGATAATCCGCACACTTGGAGCCAAGAAGGGTTATGACGTTACTTTAGCACCTAAAATCACTGACGGGAAAGCAGGAAGCGGTCTGCATATTCATTTCAAGATTATGGATGGCGACAAAAATATGATGAGTGAAAATGGAAGACTTAGTGATACTGCTAAAAAGGCAATTGCCGGGATTCTTGAATATGCAGATGCCATTACTGCGATGGGTAACAAGGTTCCGACAAGTTATTTCCGCCTTGTGCCACATCAGGAGGCTCCCACTTCCATTTGTTGGGGCGACCGAAACAGGTCAGTGCTTGTGCGTGTGCCTTTGGGATGGACAGGAGAAAATGACATGTGTTCGCAGGCTAATCCTTTGGAAAAGGCCACAGAAAGCTTTCCGCCTCAAAGACAAACCGTGGAATTGAGGAGTGCAGACTGTTCTGCCGACATCTATCAGCTTCTTGCCGCAATGGTTGTGGCTGCCAGAAAGGGATTCGAGATGGAAAATGCCTTGAAGAAGGCAGATGATACATATGTGAGTGTTAATATCCACAGTGATGAAAATAAGGAGAAACTCGCTCAATTAAAATCTCTGCCCGACAGCTGTGTTGCATCGGCCGACGCATTGGAGCATAAAAGACAGGTGTTTGAAGAAAAAGGTGTATTCTCGCCAAGACTTATCGACGGAATTATTTCCAAACTTAGAAAGTATGATGATGCCGAGTTGAGAAAGAAAACCTCCAGCGACCATAAACAGATGATGAAGGTGGTCAAGAAATACTGGCATTGCGGTTAATGGTGGCGTACGCCTCGATGTGATGCCAGACCGCCGGCAGTTAAAATTCTTGCCATCCTTGGTGTAAAGGATATAAATACAAGAAAAGCCATAAAGGCAAGATAAACAAAGATAATATTTAATAAATATCGGGCGTTGTTGCCTTCAATGGAGGCTACAACGTCTGAATTTTTATCAGACGTGAACGCGTCAACATCAAAAACACTGATGTTTGTTTTCCATTTTATCTTGCCGTCCTCCAGAAAAATAATGCCCGGATTACCTCTAACCGCCTCTTTTATTGAAGTGTCGTCGGCAACAAAAATTGGATAGGATGCCATAGAGAGATCTTCCCAATTGTCAATCTCTTCAGGACTTCCGGAAACGATCCCGACCATTTTGACATCATGCGCTTTGGCCCAGTCATACAATTCATTCAGTTTCCATGTTGTTGCAGGTGACACCATTGAAACTTTGGGGATCAGTATAACTAATTCTTCCCCCTTTTCAAGTCTTGCTTCATCGTTGGCATCTTCCATGTTGTCCCGGTAGAAAACTTGCAACCCTTTCTCCTCAACTCCATCTGCTATATCTCCTCCGGATTCAAGTCTCTCAATAAATTTCCATCCATCCGATTCATCGGGTATCTCATCATTAATGGTGAAGTCTTTTACAATTCCGTCTTTCTCATACCGGAAGATATAGTCCTGATGTTGGTTTGGTTCCTCCTCAACTGCAAAGAGATTGCTTCCAACCGGATAATCCCTGAAGTCGAGCAATGGTTGCTGATAATAGCCTATCAATTCCAAAACAAGGATAAAAATACCGGAAGAGAGCACAGCGAGCCATTGAAATGCCGGAGTAATAAGGCAAATCCCTTGCAGGTTATGGAAAACTAACCATAAGATGCCGGCCGTGAGAAAAACATTTTTTATAAAACTGGCCCAATTAGACAAATGCCATGCATCGCCAAAACAACCGCAGTCGGAAACAGGATTTTCTATTGAAATCCAAAGAGTGAGTGGCAACATTACACACATAATAACTAGAGCCACCACGGGGCATGATTTTCTAAAACACCCCGTGAGTAGAAACAAACCAACAACAAATTCCAATGCCGACAGAAAAAACACACCTAACACCATAATGGCGAAGGGCACATCAAATCCCAAGGCTCCTAAGTATTCTTCAAATTTGAAAATTGTGCCCCAAGGATCTATAGCCTTTACAAAACCGGAAAAAACAAATAGACCTCCGCATAAAATACGGAGTGTCCATGTTAAGATTGTCAGATATGTAGCCGGCATACTCTTATTCGCCATCAGTGAGTTTTATGAGTGCGAAAAGGGCATAATTAATCATGTCTTTATAATTGGCATCAACTCCTTCGCTTATCACAGTTTTACCTCCATGGCTTTCTATCTCTTTGGTGCGCAATAATTTCTGGAGAATGATATCGGTGAAACTTGATACTCTCATCTCTCGCCATGCTTCATCGTAGTCATGGTTTTTATCCAGCATAAGTGATGTTGAATCTTTTATTTCTTTGTCATACAATTCAAGTGCCTCTTTGGTATCAAGTCTTTCACCGCAACCAAGTCTAAGTTGAATAAGGGCGATGGCACAATAGTTCACTATTCCGATAAATTCAGGAATGACACCCTCTTTCACCCTAATGTTTTCTTCACCTTTTTCTTCGATGCTCCGGATTCTTTTTGCTTTTATAAAGATCTGGTCTGTCAAGCTTGAGGGACGCATAATCCTCCATGATGACCCATAGTCCAATAGTTTCTTTTCAAACACATCACGACAAAGAGTGATGGCTTTTTCAAAATCTTTTATTGTGTTTTCGTTTGCGGTGCACCTTTCCATGAGAGAATTATAATAGATTTATTCATATGCAAAAATAATGAAAAAGATAATCCTTATAGAATAATTGGAATTCAAAATTCAATTGGGTAAATTTGTAAAAACTACTTCTATGAGACATTTGCTTCCCGAATGGACAAAGTGTGACGGAGTGTTGCTGGCATTGCCACATGAAGACACCGACTGGAATTATATTCTTGACGAAGCCAAGGAGCAATACCATAAAATTGTGAAGGCTTTCACTCATGAGGGGCTGCACGTGGTTTTGCTATGCAAAAGTGTTGCCGAAGCGGAAGAATTGTTCCACGACCTCGATCAACATGCCATAACATATATTGAAGCCGATTACAATGATACATGGACCCGGGACTATGGGCCGATATCAATAATAAAGGATGAAAGAGTACGCGGACTTGATTTCGGATTTAACGGCTGGGGCCTTAAGTTTGCTGCCGACAAAGATAACCTTGTCAACCGGCATCTGGAGATAAAGTCAGTGTTTAATCCCAAAACTTATAGGAATGAGTCTGCTTTTATTCTGGAAGGAGGCTCGATAGAGACTGACGGGCAGAACACATTGCTTACAACCACTTCTTGCCTATGTTCTCCAAACAGGAATGGCGGTCTCAGTAAGAAAGAGGCCGATGATCAACTCAGGAAAAGATTGGGAGCCGAACATATCCTCTTTCTTGATTATGGACATCTTATAGGAGATGACACCGACTCACACATCGACACGTTGGCAAGGATGGCGCCTGACAATATTATTCTCTTTACGGGATGCAGGGATTTTGAAGATCCTCAATTCGAGGATCTTTTAAAGATGAGGGCACAACTCACAATGTTTCGAAATGCTGAAGGTGAAAGCTATAATCTTTTGGAACTTCCCCTGCCCTCTGCAATTTACGATGAATGTGGAGAGCGGCTACCTGCAACCTATGCCAATTATCTGGTGACAGAAACACATATTTTTATGCCGACATATTCACAACCGGAAACCGACAAACTGGCAATGCAGACTGTAAGGATAGCTTTTCCTAATCATAAAGTTGTAGGAGTGGATTGCCTCACACTTATAAAACAACACGGTTCGTTGCATTGTGCCACGATGCAGTTGCCTGCAGGACTGTTTAATCCCGTAATCTTCAATAAATAATAAATTAAGTCATGGAACAAAAGATTATCAATATAGGAATGATTCAACGGTCGTATTCAGATGATGTGGAATACAACCGTCGTCAAAATGCATCTGCAATCAAAAGGCTTGCATCAGAAGGCGCAAACCTGGTTGTTCTCTCCGAATTGCATGATTCCCTTTATTTCTGTCAATATGAAGATGTTGATAATTTTAAGTTTGCATGCGCTATATCCGATTTTATAGATTTTTATTCGGAAATTGCCGGAAACAATAAGATAGTCCTTGTGACAAGTGCATTTGAAAAGAGAGCCCCCGGTCTATATCATAACACCTCGGTTGTGTTTGAATCTGATGGCAGTGTGGCGGGAAAATATAGGAAAATGCATATACCGGATGATCCCGGATTCTATGAGAAGTTTTATTTCACGCCGGGTGATTTGGGATTTGAGCCCATACCAACGAGTCTTGGTAAGATTGGTGTCTTGGTATGCTGGGATCAGTGGTATCCGGAGGCAGCCAGAATCATGACATTGAAAGGTGCTGAATTATTGATATATCCAACTGCAATTGGATGGAATCCGGATGATGCTGCTGATGAAAAGATCCGGCAGCGGGATTCCTGGATAACGATACAACGGGCTCATGCCATAGCAAACGGATTGCCTGTGGTGAGTGTTAACCGGTGTGGTTTTGAAAAAGATTTGTCATGTCAGTCTTCGGGTATAGATTTTTGGGGATCAAGTTTTGTGGCAGGACCTCAGGGAGAGATATTGTATATGTGTCCTGAAAATTCACCCGAAGAGGTGATTGTTAAAATAGACAAGGAACGCACAAAAAATGTAAGACACTGGTGGCCATTCCTTCGCGATCGTCGAATTGAACATTATGAGGAGTTGAAATATAGGTATCTGGAATAATATTAAGCGTCGGAGCTCTTTTTTAGGTTTTCCTTGGCCAATCTTTTAGGATTTGCCGGAAACCATCCTTTTCTAACTCTCTCTACCTGTTCGTTAACTTCCTTGATGCCCCAAAAGCTGCTGAAAGATGTCACTCCAAATATAGCGGAAAGTATAATGCTGTTAACAGATAGGGAAAGGATAAGGAAAATAATCCCACAAATGAGGAAGGCCCATTTGATTTTTCTGCCGAAATAATATTCTCCCTTAATAACAAGCGGGTGAAATATACCTATAATAAGGAAAGTAGACAGACCTATAAAAAGGCCTGAGAGACCATAATTGGACAATAAGTCAGTTATTTGGTCCATTTTTAGGATTGGATTAAAGATTAATAAAAAAGGTTGGCCATAGTAAAATATAGTCAACCCAACGGTGTCCAAGATGAGACTCGAACTCACACAACCAAACGGTTACTACCCCCTCAAAGTAGCGCGTCTACCAATTCCGCCACCTGGACATAGGCCTGATATTGGAGCGAAAAACGGGACTCGAACCCGCGACCCCGACCTTGGCAAGGTCGTGC
>JAFLTM010000040.1 GCA_022509225.1 Muribaculaceae bacterium | reverse complement strand
AACCTGGGCGACATTTTGAGCCGGGATTCTCTGATAGCGGTTATGGATCCGTCATATCCGGCTTACATAGACGATAATGTGATAGACGGGAGAACAGGAATTCGCAATGGGGAAAGGTATGCCAACGTGATATATCTGAAATGTAACGCCGACGACTCATTTTCTCCCGAATTACCTCATCAGCGACCCGATATTATCTATATATGTTCACCGAATAATCCCACAGGGACAGCCATGCCAAAATCAGAATTGGAAAAATGGGTGAGATATGCGCGTGAGAATGAGTCGTTGATAATATATGATTCAGCATACGAAGCATATATTCGGGATGAAAATATACCTAAATCAATATATGAAGTTGAGGGTGCAAAAGAAATTGCAATCGAGGTAAGGAGCTATTCCAAGACAGGTGGATTCACCGGGTTGAGATGTGGTTATACCGTTGTGCCCCACTCACTTGCAGGATATTATTCAAACGGTGAGAAAGTGATGCTCAACCGGTTATGGAGCAGAAGGCAAACCACAAAATTCAACGGGGCCTCTTACGTGTCGCAACGTGGAGCCGAAGCCCTCTACACACCGGAAGGGAAGTCTCAGGTCAGAGAAATGACCGACCGATACCTGCATAATGCATCTAAGCTGAGGAATCTTTTTGAAAAACAGGGTTGGAAAGTGTCCGGCGGTGTGAATTCTCCATATGTTTGGGCAGCATCACCAAACGGTGAAAAGTCGATTGAAATTTTTGAGGAATTACTGACAAAATGTGGAGTTTCCTCCACTCCGGGTTCCGGGTTTGGAGAGGAGGGTGAAGGTTTCGTTCGTCTTTCGGGATTCAATACGCCGGAAAACACCGATAAAGCCATAGAGCGACTCAAAAAGTTTTATTTTAAGTAACAAACATAGTAATAAATAAAAAAGGATAAAAAAGATGTCTGATCTGAGATTTAAAAGCGTGATGGAGGCATCGTCGCGCAAAGCGGTGAAAGTGAACATGCCTGAAACCAGAGTTGACCGTTATTATGCGGAAAAGGTGTTCAACCGTCAAAAGATGTTCCAATACCTGCCGAGAGAGACCTACGAAGCCCTATCGGAGGCTATAGACAACAAAAAGACTATCAGCCGTGATTTGGGCGACAGTGTGGCTGAAGGAATGAAACGGTGGGCTATTGAAAACGGTGCAACCCACTACACCCACTGGTTCCAGCCTATGACAGGAGGTACGGCTGAAAAACACGACACGTTCATTGAACATGACGGGAAAGGTGGCGTGATAGAAACATTCACCGGTAAACTTCTTGTGCAGCAGGAGCCTGATGCCTCAAGTTTCCCAAGCGGAGGGATACGAAACACATTCGAAGCAAGGGGATATTCTGCCTGGGATATTTCTTCTCCGGCATTCATTTTGGGCAACACTCTTTGTATCCCGACAATTTTTATTTCCTACACCGGTGAGTCATTAGACTACAAGACACCTTTCTTGAAAGCTCTTAATGCTGTTGACAAAGCGGCAACGAGGGTCGCGAAATACTTCGACAATAATGTGAAGCATGTGTTTTCTTATCTCGGAGTAGAGCAAGAATACTTTTTAGTTGACGAGGCGCTTTATTTCGCTCGTCCGGATCTGGCGCTCACCGGAAGGACATTGATGGGTCATGAAAGTGCAAAAAACCAGCAACTTGAAGACCATTATTTCGGGGCGATACCGAGTAGGGTCGAGGCTTTTATGCTTGACCTTGAAATAGAGGGTCATAAACTGGGCATTCCAATCAAGACGAGGCATAACGAGGTGGCGCCTAATCAGTTTGAACTTGCCCCGGTATTTGAAGAGGCAAATTTAGGCAACGACCATAATCTGTTGTTGATGACGGTGATGAATGAAGTTGCAAAACGTCATAATTTCAGGGTTCTCCTCCATGAAAAACCGTTTGACGGAATAAATGGAAGCGGCAAACACAATAACTGGAGTTTGGGGACAGATACCGGGCGGCAACTTTTTTCTCCCGGCAAAACGTCTTTAGAAAATTTGCAGTTCATCGTGTTCTTGTCTAACGTGATGCAAGCAGTGCATAAGCACAACGCACTGTTGAAAGCCTCTATCATGTCTGCCACGAATTCCCACAGACTTGGGGCAAATGAAGCACCACCGGCAATAATCTCGATGTTCTTGGGGTCGAGTGTGTCTTCATTGCTTGAAAAAATTATTTCCAATGATTTCGATGCACTTAAAATACAGGGTAAGGAAGGTCTCACAGTAGGTGTAAGCCAGATACCCGAAATAATGATTGATAATACTGACCGTAACAGAACCAGTCCCTTTGCATTTACGGGGAATAAATTCGAATACAGGGCGGTGGGTTCTTCAGCAAATTGCGCCACTGCTCTTATTGCATTAAATGCCGCAATGGCAAATGAGCTCAACAGATTTGCCGACAGGGTGGAAAAGAGACTTGCCAGAGGGGAACAAATAGAAAAAGCCTTGTTTGCGGAGGCTAGACAAAATATCTTGGAAGCCAAACCGATTCACTTTGATGGAAACGGCTATGCGGATGAATGGAAGATAGAGGCTGAAAAACGAGGTTTGGACACCGAATCTTCCGCCCCCAAGATGTTTGACGCATATCTTTCGGAATCGACTGTGAAAATGTTTGAAGAAACAGGCATCTTTACCCGCAAGGAACTGGTTGCACGCAACGAGGTGAAATGGGAGATGTACACGAAGAAAGTGCAAATAGAATCACGTGTTTTGGGCGATCTGGCAATCAACCATATTATACCGGCTGCCGTCAACTATCAGCGATTGCTGCTTGATAACCTGTATAAAGTTAACAAGCTTTTCGATTCACAGAAAGCCGTAGAGATCGGTGAGGCTGACCGTCAGACGGTTGAAGAGATCGCGGGGCATGTCAACAAAGTCAAGAAACTTGTCGAGGAGATGATAGAAAACCGGAAACGGGCTAATGCTTTAGAATCATTGCGTGATAAAGCGATTTTGTATCATGACACGGTTGTGCCGCTAATGGATAAAATTCGCTATCATATCGACCATCTGGAACTTATGGTAGACAATGAAATATGGCCGTTGCCAAAATACCGTGAACTGTTGTTTATCAGATAAATGCCTGACTTAAGACGTCGGAAAGAGTTTTTACATAGATAAATTCCAAACCTTCCAGATATTGAGGAGCTATCTCCTCAATATCTTTTCTGTTTTCGTGAGAAAGGATAATCCTTTTTATCCCGGCCAGTTTGGCAGCAATGATTTTTTCTTTAATACCGCCCACCGGCAGAACCTTTCCACGTAGGGTCATTTCTCCCGTCATGGCTGTGTGCGGATCTACAATCTTATTCAGATAAGCAGATGCCAAAGATGTGGCGATAGTGATTCCTGCTGATGGCCCGTCTTTTGGGACGGCACCTTCCGGCACATGAATATGCACATCGAACTTTGAGAAATTTTCTTGAGGAATTCCTAATTCACTTGCATGAGCCTTCAAATATTGTAAGGCTATTGCCGCTGATTCTTTCATAACATCCCCGAGGTTTCCCGTTATTGCGAGTTTTTCACCTTTGCCGGGAGATAGCGAGGATTCTATGAAGAGAATATCGCCTCCCACCGGAGTCCAGGCAAGTCCAGTGGCTACTCCGGGCAATTCCGTGTTTTCAAAAGAATCGGGATTATATTCATGTTTCCCGAGATAAGTTTCTGCAATCTTGGCTGAAATCTTTTTCGGATATTTCTCACCCAGCACGTTTAACCGAGCTATTTTTCTAAGAATCTTGGTTATTTTCTTTTCAAGTTGACGCACACCTGCCTCACGTGTGTAGTAGCGTATTATAGTATCGATTGCTTCCGGAGTAAATTTAATCTCTTTGGGTTTAAATCCTGTGTTAAGCAAAGCCTTATTCACCAGATGGCGTAATGCAATCTCTCTTTTTTCAACCGGTATGTAGCCGGATAATTCTATGACTTCCATCCTGTCGCGCAACGGTGCCGGGATTGTGGAGAGATCATTGGCTGTCGCAATAAAAAGAATCTTGGAAAGATCGTAGGGATAATCAATGAAATTATCGTGGAATGTACTGTTTTGTTCCGGATCCAATGCCTCCAGAAGAGCGGAGGAGGGATCACCCTTATAGTCCTTCCCGACCTTGTCGATTTCATCAAGTAAAACAAGAGGATTCCCAGTCTTGCATTTCATAAGTGACTGGATGAAACGCCCCGGCATTGCCCCGATATAAGTTTTACGATGCCCTCTGATTTCAGCCTCATCATGCATTCCTCCTAAGGAGATTCTCACATATTCCTTTCCCAATGCCTCGGCGACAGATTTACCTATTGAAGTTTTGCCAACTCCCGGCGGACCGTAAAGACAAAGGATTGGAGACTTGAGGTCATTGCGTAGCTTGATGACGGCCATCTGTTCCACAATCCTCTCCTTAACTTTTTCAAGACCGAAGTGGTCACGGTTAAGGATATCCTCGACCTTTTTTAAAGAAAAATCATTTTCAACATAATTTTGCCAGGGCAGTGAAAGAAGAGTGTCAAGATATGAATACTGAACGGAATATTCGGGATTGCTGATATTCAGCCGTCGCAATTTCCCTACTTCTTTTTTGAAGTGTTCGGCAGTTTCCCGGCTCCACTTGATATTGACCGACCTCCCCATAAGGTCGGAAATATCTTCATTCTCGTCAGTTTCACCAAGTTCCTCCTTTATCTGCCGCATTTGTGAACGTAGTATATTCTCCTTCTGTTGTTTTGATAGCTCCTGGTGAGTTCTGTCATGAATTGAAGCCTGAAAGTGAATACGTTGCAACGCCATGTCAAAAACTGTCAATGTGGTTTCAACAAGTTCTTCAAAATCGACAGGCTGCAGGATCCGGTATTTTTCCTCCAAAGTTAGCGGGGCCACATGCGCCATTGCATATAAGCGAGTCACATGATCGTTACTGTAGGTCGATGCTATTTCATGGGCATTCTTGTTGTCGATTTCCTGAAGATATTCGGTTAGCATGTCAAAATGTCGGGAAATCTGTTCCAACATATATTTGCCTTCCTTTGAGATTCTGGCAGGGGCTTTAATTTGAGGATAGGTTATTGTGTCGACATAGGTTATTTTGCCCTTGGTGAAGAATTCACTTGCGTAACCTTTAAAGAGCGGGGAGAGGAAAACGATTGCAGGGGCACCCGGCAGATGCATAACCTTGTCGATGCGACAGACCACACCTAATTTCAATGACTGTTTGTCGGAGGGGAGATCCGGTTCAGACTTCCATCTGACAAAAACGTCGATATTCCGGGAACTGTTCCCGTCCATTAATGTGGAAATCATATCGTCTTCAACCTTTACCGGTTGTGGCAATATGGGAAACACGACGTTGTCTTTCAGGTCGAGAATCGGGAAGACATTGGGATCTGAGGTTGGTTTGTCTGATTTTTTTCTTGCCATAGGGCAAAGTTACCGAAATCTTTTATATTTGCATTATGAAGAGCGGTTACTTTGCCTTTAAAAAGTTTGAAGTTCGTCACACGGAATCATCCATGAAAGTGGGTGTGGATGCGGTATTGCTGGCTGCCTGGGTTAATCTTGGAGGACAAAAGGTTCTGGAAGTTGGAGGAGGATGCGGGGTGATATCACTCATGCTTGCCCAAAGATATCCGGATGCTTTCATCACTGCAATAGACATAGACAAGGGGTCAGTCAGGGAGTCTGACTATAATTTCAATCATTCACCTTGGCCGGGAAGATTGAAGTCTGCAGAATTAAAATTCCCGGAAGATGTTGTGTGCTCACAGGATAAGTTTGACCTGATCATAAGCAATCCACCCTTTTTTGATTCCGGGATAAAGAATCCCCTTACATCCCGTGAAAAGGCACGCCATCAGGGAGATCTGTCAGTTTTTAGTCTGTTGGATCACGGAGGTGAAATTTTAAATGAAGGGGGAAAATTATCAGTGATTTTTCCTGCTGACCAATATCACCGGGTCAAGGATTATGCAGCTGAAAGAGGCTGGGTGATTTGCCGGGAATGTCGAGTGAGAAACAATATTCGCACTCCGGAGAAACGGGTGATGATTGAATTTGTTAAAGGGAATAACGGGGTTTCCGAAGAAATTGAAATTGAAAGAGTCACACTCTTTTCCGACGGTTACCCGACTGAAAGATACAGGGAGCTTTGCTCAGCTTTCTACCTAAAATTTTAAAATGAAATTATGACAAAACCAAAATAAGTCTTAATTTTACATAAATGGAATATTCCGGTTATAATTGCGACAAGTATCTGACGTTATAATTAAACTTAGGAGGCAAAAGCTTGTCAGTAAAGTAAAGCCGGAAAAATTAAATAACATTAAAACAACAAAAATTATGGGACGCATTAAGTATTACTTCACACTGGCATTATTGTCGGCGGTCGCAGGCTCAACGTGGGCCCAGGATTATGACGATATCTACTATAACCCGAAGAAGGATAAGACTTCAACGGTTAATGTGGCAAAAAAGACAAAAACTTCTTCGAATTATATTGCGAATATGTCTGAAATGGACGTAGACGCTTATAACAGGAGAGGAGATACATATTATGTGTCACAGGTTGACACGATTGGGTCCGGAGTAGAGAACGGTGCAGATTTCGTTTACACTCAGCAAATACAAAAATATTATAACCCCACAATCGTGGTTGACAACGCCACGGCTTTGGCAGACGTTTTGTCGGATGCTTATGGAAATGTGGAGATTGTTATAAACGATAACGGGTTGCCGGTCTTTGCCCCCTGGTATGGGTGGAGCTGGCCCTATTATTCATATACCTCATGGTGGTCGCCATGGTCATGGAGTTTGAATTTTGGTCCGTGGGGATGGAATATAGGTTGGAATAATCCCTGGTATGCTTGGGGCTGGGGTCCCTCATGGGGATGGGGTCCTTCATGGGGATGGGGACCCTCGTGGGGCTGGGGATGGAATCCGGGTCCCGGCTGGGGAGGTGGTCCCGGTTGGCGTCCGGGTCCGGGACATGGTCCGGGTCCAATGGCTACCTGGAGTCCTGCAGGAAACCGTTCGGTGGGTCCAAGACCGGGTTGGAGCGGAAGCACCCAACCGCCGAGGGGTATGAACAAGGCAAATAATCCGGGTGTGGCTAACCGGGCACCTCAAGGCAATGTGCCGGGTGCAAACAGAAGACCCGTAACCGGAAGCACTCGTCCCACAGGAGTTGTCAATAATAACGGTAGATGGCAATATAACACCACCGGACAGACCGGACATCGTCAATCAGGAACAGGGGTTGTGGCAAATCCCACCGGCAACAGCCGTTATAACGGTTTTTCAACCGGTCAATCCAATAATCAAAGAACAACCGGTAACCGTGTCGGTTCTACTAACAGCTCAAATACGAATCAATCTGTAAGGACACCAAGAACCACAACAACAAGCCGTTCAACAATGGGGTCTTCAACCGGGGGAGGCGCTCGCTCTACAGGTGGGGGAGCTCGTTCTACCGGAGGTGGAGGACGTCGTAGATAATCTTAAAAGAAATTGATTATGAAAAAATACATAATTTCACTTTCTATAGCCACAATTGCGATAAACTCATATTCTCAAAGTGCCATTGATGCATATAATTTCTCCCAACCCGACATGAAAGGCACTGCAAGATTCATGAGTATGGGAGGCGCTTTCGGTGCTCTTGGCGGAGATCTTTCGTCAATATCACAAAATCCGGCTGGAATAGGTGTCTATCGTAACAACGATTTCGGTTTCACCTTGAATTTAGATGCACAGACTTCAAACTCCACAGCCGACGGTTCAAGCTATAAGATGGATCAGACAAAATTTTTGTTGAACAATATTGGTGTTGTACTTACACTAAAATTGCCCAACACAAATTTCCCCAATTTCAATTTCGGGTTTACATATAATAAAGGAGCATCATTCAACAGGGTGTATGGTGGCAATATCAAGACACTGCATAATTCAATGAGTAACTATATAGCGGGTCTTGCCAACAGTGAGAATCTAAGCGAGGGAGATGTTGCAAGTTCACAGGGCTATAATCCCTACGACTATTCTGTGCCATGGCTGCCTGTGCTGGGATATGATTCCTATTTGATCACACCTGATGTGAATCCAAACACCGGAGCCACTAACTGGTATGGATTATGGAGTGATTATATGACAAACGCCTCAACATCCGGGTCGGGAACTTTCTTGATGAGAGAAACCGGAGGAATCGATGAGTTCAATATCGTCTTTGGTGGAAGTATTGCCAACACATTGTATTGGGGTATGAATTTTCAGATTGCAAGTCTTCACTACACCTTAAACTCAATCTGGGGTGAGAGTCTGACAAATGCCTTGGTGCCTGATGCCAACAATCAGCTTACTGTTGCTAATGCGGATTGGAACCTTAACAATTATTACAGTGTGTCCGGTTCAGGATTCAGCTATCAGCTCGGGTTGATTTATAAACCGGTTCAGGAGTTACGTCTTGGATTTGCATTCCACACACCCACATGGTATAACCTCAATGAAAGTTTTTCTGCATCAGTCGATTATCTGTATGGTGGAACCGAATCCGGAATAGCCACCACCAACAACGGATATCTGGGATATAATGACTATGGCTTCAGAACTCCCTGGAAAATTATAGCGAGTGCTGCGGGGGTTTTGAGCTCCAATTTCATTCTGTCGTTTGATTATGAATGGGCAAATTATGGAAAAATGCATTTCAGTGAGCCCACATATTATGACGGAGGATATGACTATTGGGAACCATGGGCTTTGTCGGCTGGCACAAAAGCTTCACAACCCTTTTATGATTTAAGCGATCCTTACGGATATGAGAACGGTGACATCCGTGCCTATTACAAGTCGACCAACACATTCAGGGTTGGAGCTGAATTCAAACCTATACCTTCATTAAGTATCAGGGCCGGATACGCCTATGTTTCGTCTCCCGTGAGGAATGAGGCAAAAAATAACGATCTGACAATCTACACTGCAGGAACAATGCCAAGTTATAGATTTGACAACAACACGAATTATCTATCCGCCGGCATTGGTTATAGGTACAACAGATTTTATGTGGATCTCGCATACGTTTATAAAAATATGAAATCCGAGTATCATGCCTATACACCTGATCCTGAACCATACGATGGTAGGTATATACCTTCGCCACAGGCAAAGGTATCATTTTCAAACAGTCAGGTTGTCTTGTCGGCTGGCTACCGGTTCTGACAGAAGGAAGTTAACAACATGACCGGTTTGCCGCACACTCTTGTGGCATAAAGGAAATTAGCGTCACCTTCTTTAAGTTTCAGCGATTTTCTTAATTCATCGGTAGAAACAGGGTAATTTCTCGAAATAACGGAGAGCGGGAGACCTGCAAGGGTTTTCCGGTCTTGTTTTTTAATAATTCTTTCAAACTTGGAGACTCTTCCCGGGAAATCGGGGTTATAATCCTTCGTCAAGAAAAGGTGAGAGGGACCATCTAATTTTTTAGCATTGAAACGTTGGCATATTTCCGACCATGGTGATATTTTCATTATCATGGAAGAGGGTTCAAGTAAAAAACAATCCTCCCAAGAATCGGTTTCCGATATATAATCAATTTGATTTTTGTTGTTGATGATAGTGTGGAAGTCTGAGATTATTCCCCCGTCATTATCAAGATTAACAGCCTGTAATCGGATAGGCGCTCTATCATCAGTTACGGAATCGACCACCCCTTTCATTTCAATCAATATTTCCTTGCATTCTCCTTTAATACCTACCGCACGGATAGCTGTTATATTACTCAGATCTCTGATTGTTTGACTCACATCAATCATCGGTGAAGCCTTGATCAATATACGTCGGCCATGTTGAAGAATCAGTTCATGATTACCGATTACATCAGGTGAGCAATCCTGCAAGCCGAAGAGGCGTTTGTTGGCTGAATCGCGTCGTGAAGGGTCAATAAATATAACATCAAAAGTTTCATCTGTTTTTCGAAGTAATTCAATAGAATCGGTGCAGATAGCTTGAAGGTTCGAAATGTTCAGGATTTTGCAGTTATGCCTTAGCGCATCCACTTTGTTTTGATCGCAATCTATAGCGGTGATTCTCGAAGCCTTTCGTGCCATTGAAAAGGCATCGATGCCCAAACCTGAAGTCATGTCAAGGATAATGTCGCCTTTTTTTATCAAGGAGGCGTGATATGTTGCCACACCCTGATGAGAAGACTGTTGGGCGCTGACAGAATCAGGGAATACAAATCGATTGTTTGCCAGAAAATCAGATAATTTAGTTTTGTTCTTATTCCTACATTCAATCTGAGTTATGGCGAAATCTATTTGGTCGCGATTGGTGGTTTTATTGCTGGCAAGTCTTAATTTAAGAGGGTCCTTATCAATGTTTTCATTTATGAAGGAGAAGATTTCTTCTAAGTTATCTGTCATGATTTCAGGGTTGTGTCAGAAAAAATTATAAGCTATTTAGGAGATTAAAATTAAGTTTATAATGCCTAAATGCATAATTTTTTTGTAATTTTGTGGTAGATTAGGTGAAATGAAGTCGCATCAAATTTTAAAGCTCATATTATTTTTAATATTTTCATTTGTGTTTCAGCCGCAAATAATGTCGAAAGAAACACAAAAGAAATTCACACTTGTCATTGATCCGGGCCATGGAGGGAATGATGCCGGTGCGATAGATAACGGTGTGAAAGAAAAAGATATAAATCTCAAGGTGGCAAAACAATTGGAAGCGTTGATCAAGAAAAAAATGAAAGACACCAAGATTGTGATGACAAGAGATGATGACAGCTATCTAACCCTTCAGCAAAGGGCAGACAAGGCAAACAAGTCACAGGGTGATCTGTTTATATCGATACATACTAACTCGGTTGATAAAAAAAATCGAAACCGGAAGAATATTGCCGGAAGCTCGGTCTATACTTTGGGGCTACACAAGGATGAAAATAATCTTGAGGTGGCGATGAGAGAGAATTCAGTGATAGAGCTGGAGAGTGACTATCAACAGAAATATAGCGGTTTTGACCCTCAGAGGGATGAATCGTATATTATCTTTGAAATGGCTCAGAAAAAGAATCTCAGCCAAAGTATAAGGTTTGCCGACATGGTTGAAAAGGAGCTTGTGAGTTCAGGTCGACAGGATCGAGGAGTGCATCAGGCTGGATTTTGGGTTTTGTGGGCCACTTCAATGCCTGCCGTGTTAGTGGAGCTTGATTTTATATGCAATCCGGAATCAGCTAAGTATATATCTTCAGACAAGGGTGCTGCAGAACTGGCGCAGGCGATATTTAATGCAATCGAAAAATATGAGACATCGTGGAATAACAGAAGTCAGGTGTCGAATATAAAAATAGAAGAGGAAGGGAGTTTGCCGGTTGCTATGGATGCAGAGATCGATGAAAAGCCTGTCGCTATTGTTTCAACAAGAAAAAAAAGAAATTTAGTGACTCCCTCTCCGGAAAGTAAGCTTATATCAGAATCTCCGGTTCCCATACAACGAAAACGAAGGTCTCAAGCAGCTAAAAATTTGTCGGCTGAAAATAATTATGAAAAGGAGAACTTGGCATATCCCGAGATTGCTTATGTTGTAAGTACTGATGAATTTGAAGATAATCCTGTTGAATTGACAAAGGAAACTGATCAAATTCAATCAGCGGTAAAAGAGTCGTCACAAAAACGGACAGGTAAAAATTCTAAAGTGAATAAGCAAAAGAATTCAAGAAAAGGGAAGTCGAATGCCAGAGTCAATAAGCTTGTCACGGTTTATAAGATTCAGATTCTTGAATCCGAAGATCTCTTGAATAAGGAAAATTCCCTTTTCTGCGGATTGAGCCCCATATCTGCTTTTAAAGAAAACAATCAATATAAATATTACTACGGCGAGAGCACAGATAAGAAAGAGATAGAGAAACTTTTGCCTGATGTAAAGAAGAAAATTCCTGACGCTTTCATAGTTTCAAGTACAAAAACTGTGCAAAGTGCAACAAATTAGAGCTTTATGAAAAAGATTTTCACTAAGGAGGTTATTATTGGCACCTGTGTTGTGGTGGCCCTTGTTATTCTTGTGGTTGGCATAGAATTCCTGAAGGGGATAAATGTGTTCAAACCGGCTCATTTTTATGTTGCCCAATATGACAACGTGGCAGATCTTGAGATAGCTGCCCCCGTAACCATAGACGGATATAAGGTCGGTCAGGTTAGAGACATAGAGTTTGATTACGAGAATTTAGGGAAAGTAAAAGTCTATCTTGCATTAAACAAGAAGTTAAGGATACCGGTGGATTCAAAAGCTGTGATAGGGAGCACCCTTCTGAGTGGCAGTTATGTGGAAATAGTGTTGGGTGAGAGCAAAGAATACCTCCCAATTGACGGAGAGATTCCATCAGGCACAATCCCTGATTTGATGTCGAGTATCAGTAATGACGTGCTTCCCTCGGTAAGTTCCATTATGCCGAAAGTGGATAGCCTTCTCTCCACGGTCAACAATCTTGCTTCGGATCCCGCATTACTGGCTTCAATACAAAATCTGGAGGTAATTACCCGCAATATGTCGGCTGCATCGGGTAATCTAAGCTTGATGATGCAACGCGATTTGCCAACAATAATAAAAAATGCGGATGTTGCGGTGGTGAACATAGACAGCCTTACAAATAATTTGGCGCTCCTCTCTTCGGAGCTTAACAAGTTACCTTTGGACCAGACAATGGATAATGTGAATCAGCTCACCAGAAATTTGGCATCTTTTTCCGAGAGCCTGAATAACCCCAACTCCACCTTGGGTGAGCTAACCAGAGATTCTGAACTGTATGAAAGGTTGAACAGGCTCACCTCCGACATTGATTCTTTGATAATCGATATAAAAAATAATCCTAAACGATATATAAGTATTAAATTGTTGTAAATAATTGATTTGTAGGAATCTATAAATATAAAATGTCTCGGGTGTGTTACATCGGGACATTTTTTATCGGTGGCTGACTAAGTTGAAAAAGAAAGCTAAATTTTTAAATCGCTGAGATACATTATAATTACAAAAAAACGAATTTTGCAATAGCATTTTTACTTTTTTTTGAATTTTTTTTATCGTTATTTTGTAATCCGTTTCAATAAGATAGATGAAAGAGGATTACAAATCAAAATGGTCTAAATGTATCGGTATTATCACCGATAATATTGGCGAACAAAAAGCCAAGACATGGTTTGGTGTCGCCAGACCAATCAGATTTGTAGATAAAAAACTGACTCTGCAGATACCTTCCAGATTTTTTTACGAAAAATATGAGGATGAATTTTATGGAATCTTATCATCGTCATTAAGGAAAGTCTTCGGAGAGGATGTTTTGCTTGAATATGAGATTGAGATTGTAGGGAGAGACAAGGATTCAAAGGTGAGGATAGCGGGCACAAAACAGAGTCCCGCGATAAAGAACAAATATCTGAGGTCGATGCAGTCTGTATCACCGGTTCCTGACGAATCCGACACAAAATCCCCGGATTTCGATCCTCAGTTGAATGAATCCCTTACTTTTGAAAATTATTGTGTCGGTGCAAGCAACAAGTTGCCTTACACAATAGCAGAGTATATAGCCAATAATCCCTGGAAGAACAATTTCAATCCATTCTTTTTATATGGGGATGTGGGAGTTGGAAAGACTCATCTGATCCAAGCGATTGGAATCCGTGTCAAAGAGGGTCACCCCCGAGCCAAAGTGAGTTTTGTGACCCTGCGACAATTCCAGCAGCTTTATCAGCATGCCACAATAAAAAAAGAGGTGCCGCATTTCATCAATTGGTTCCAGCAGATGGATGTGTTGCTGATTGACGACCTTCAGGAATTAAGTCATAAAGAGGGCACAACGGATGCAATGTTCGCAATCTTCAATCATTTGCACCAGAATGGCAAGGCATTGATTTTCACATGCGATCGTCCCCCCGTAGAACTTGACGGGCTTGCTGACAGATTGATTGACAGATTTAAATGGGGAATCACAGAACAGCTCCAGACACCTGACTACGAATTAAGAAAGAAGATTCTGGAATTCAAGGCCTCTAAAAACGGTCTGGAATTGACACAACCTGTCATAGAGCTTATCGCTGAGCAAAGCACCGGTTCCATTAGGGAACTTGAAGGAATAGTGATGGGTATCCTCACAAGGTCTATAACCCTTAATTGTCCGATCACCCTTGAACTCGCACAAGCCGTAATGAAGCATACGGTCAGGCCAAAAGCTAAGAAACAAATTAATTTTGAAATGATTGTGGAAGCCACCGCTGAGTTCTATAAGATTAATCCTGACAGCATCTTCTCAAAAAGCCGTCAGCGTGAGATTGCTGATGCAAGGCAGGTGATAATGTATCTCAGTAATAAGCTCACAAATCTGTCATCACCTGTCATTGGACAGAAACTTAACCGCGCGCACACAACGGTGCTTCATGGTATAAGTGCCGTGGAAGACCGCCTGACTTATGCCAAGGATTTACGTGAAGCCTTGTCAGCCATTGAGAATGATTTAAAATCCTGACTTTTCTTCCAAAAAATCATATCGTATTTTATCCACTATGAGTCTTAAATCTGATGTGGATATTTTCAAATCTTTCAAGGTCGATGCATCTTCCTTAAATGCTAACAATAAATTGGTTATCTCTTTATTGTCTGATAAATCAACAAAAGTTTTATAATATTTCAAAGCATTTTTGAAGTTGTCGCTTGCCATTGCACAATGACCGGCATTGAGATAATCAGATGCATCGGCAGCTTCTCCTGCCAAAATCTTGTTGTAACAGTTTTCTGCCTTATCCAACTCCATCGACAGTAGAAGTGTCCATGCAATGGCACGTTTAACCTCCTTCCGTTCAGGTTTGATATAATCGGCGTGATAAAAATTTTGTAACGCCTCTTCATATTCTCCGGAATCAAGCAAACATTGGCCATAGCTCATCAAAAGATGGAAATTGTCGGGTTCCTTTTCCAAAGCTTTCTTGTAATATTGTGTTGCCTCTTGCGGCATCCCGGTGTTCTTCAAGGCAATGGCAAGTTTTTTATCAAGCCATACGCTCCCCGGATTAATAAAATCAGCCTTGCGATACCAATCCAAAGCATTTTTATAATCTTTCAATTTCTCATAGCTGAAGCCTATTTTTTCCCATACCTCATATTCCCCCGGTTGAAGTTGGTCGAATAAACGGAAAGTCAGTATGGCGGCCTCGTAGTACTTATGTTTAAAGTAGAATTCCGCCATCATCTTTACGGTATTAATCTCTATTCCCAAGATTGTAATAAGGGGGGAGAGTTCTTCTCCGGTAAATGGCGTGGAAAAAGGGTCATTGAAATCAGAGCTTTTCTTATAAAATTTAAAAAAACGATACAAATCTTGAAGGGATTGCTTGATGTCTCTTATAAGCACTGAATTTGAGGTTTCTCCGATTGAAGAAGACATTGCCTCAGATGCCTGAGTCATTTGAGCATTCAAATTATCGATGGTCATTTTCAGGCGTTCTTGTGGGATTCCTTTGATAGAAAGCAAGAATGAATAGATATCTGAATCACACATTACAATTTTCATTTTTTCTATCAGCGATTCATTATCCATCAATGGATTACCGGCGAATTCATAATGAGAGCTTATTACGGGAAGGAACCAATTAGAAACCTGATAAAAGAACGGGAAAGATTTGAGAGATGAAAAAGCAGTGACCATCACATCGGCGCCTTCCAATTGCATATCGCTTATTTCTTGAATTTTATCACTTATGCCTGTTTTTTCAAACATTTCCTCCCAATCCGGGTTTGCATTTGAAAGGAAATCTTCAGAATCGGATGCCATATTTCTCATCTGTTCCATAATTTCGGGCCTGATTTTCATTAATCCCGGTATTACTTCGTCACGCATTTTGGAATCCACCCGTTTAGTGTCGAAAGTGCGTATGATTAATCCCGGCACTATATTCACAAGCTGTTTGAATTCAGGTTGTTCCACCATAACCATTAAACGGGAAGAGATCAAGGTGTTCAAGGCAATCCTTTCAGGATATAACAATGAGATTAAAATCAGACCCAATATGGCAAGAGCCTTGATTTTATTTGGTTCTTCATGTTCTGCTAAATCCAAAAGAATACTGAAAGCTTCGGCATCAAAATAAAAGGTGCCACCCAGAATAATAGCAGATATTAAATTGTGTTTTAGATAATCAGGAAGCTCTTCATCGGCAAATAGGTTTGCAAGGTCTGCATAATCTTTGGAGTCTGCTCCAAACATGGTCCATACATAATTGAAAAGGTTTGCGGTTGCCTGACCTTGTTCAACAGAAAAGAGCTTTTTCCCTTGTGCAGAATTTTTAGTGTCGGCGCATAGAATAGCTTTATATTCATCAAGCCTTGATTGAAGAGAAGTGTTTTTCAACAACTCCATCCTTTTTGTGGATGAATAGAGATCGGGACTGTCTTTTAATTTTGATTCGCGCTTCACCAGGTCGTTCAGTGATAGAAGGTTATCCTTGATAGTCTTTTTTAAATCAGGCAAACCTGCATCCTTATGACCGTCGGCCATGTAATTCAGCAGATACTTGTAGGTGTTTTCCAAAGATCTGGTTCGGCTTACTGCGCCATTTAATTGAGGAAATCTTTCAGCAGATTTCATCAAAGATGTGAAAGCCTCATTGAAACGAGAGGATTCTATGATTTTTTTATATTTAGCATGCAGTTGGTTAGAATCCGGTGTATTAGCCATTTTATTAATAATCTTGTGTTGCTATGATTAAATGATATATATTTTAAAATATAACAAAAAGCATGCCATGATTTCCAACATCAATTATTTTGTCGCCGGGTGTGAAAGGGAGTTGTTGGAAGATGCCGGGTTCAAGTTGCAAGAAAGGTCTTAATAACTTAAATTTGCAGAAAATAAAAAGAAAGACAATGATAATTCAAAGATGGCAGTCGGTGCTATTATTTGTAGCGGCAGTGGTAATGGCCTGTTTCACCTTTATGTCGTTAGGGCAGATTCAAACGGCGGATATCACTTTAAATTTCACAAGTCTCGGATTTTATCAGATTGGTGACCCTACGGATGGCGTTGCACCGTTAGTGATACATACATGGTATTTTTTCATGCTTTCCATCACAACAATAGTTGTGCTTCTTATTGACATATTTTTGTTTAAGAATTTAAGGCTGCAACAGAGAGTTTGTCAGGTGTGCATCTTGTTTATTGTTGCAGATGCATGCGTAGGAGGCCTTCTCGGCTTCAGGGCTATAGAGGGAAGCATGATCAGTTGGTCAACTGTTGCCCTTTGTCCCTTTATCGCGATATTCAGCACCATATTCGCCTATTATAGGATGGCGCGGGATTATTCATTGCTTAAAGCAGCCGACAGACTGCGTTAAAAAAGATTAGACACTACAAACTGAAGATGGCAAAAGAATTAAAAGACCTCACAAAGAGAAGTGAGGATTATTCAAAATGGTATAATGAACTTGTGGTAAAAGCCGATTTGGCGGAACAAAGTCCTGTAAGGGGCTGTATGGTTATAAAACCCTATGGATATGCCATCTGGGAGAAAATGCAGCAGACCTTGGATTCGATGTTCAAGGCCACCGGAGTCCAAAATGCATATTTCCCTTTGCTTATACCCAAAACTTATTTATGTCGTGAGGCGGAACATGTGGAGGGTTTTGCCAAAGAATGTGCAATTGTCACCCATTACCGATTGAAGAATGATCCGGAAGGCAACGGTGTGATAGTTGACCCGGATGCCCGGCTGGAAGAGGAATATGTGATAAGGCCGACATCAGAGACGATAATCTGGGGTACGTATAAAAACTGGATCCATAGTTATCGTGATCTTCCGCTTCTTATAAACCAGTGGGCTAATGTCATGAGATGGGAGATGAGGACAAGAATGTTTCTCCGCACCGCCGAGTTCCTGTGGCAGGAGGGTCACTGAGCTCATGAAACCGCAGAAGAATCTGAAGCAAGGACCGTGGAGATGATAAATATT